>JBLHLE010000006.1:0-22669 GCA_047620805.1 Pirellulaceae bacterium | reverse complement strand
TCTGGCCACGGATCGAGCCGCTGGATGAAACGGATCCCAAGAAACCAACAACCGCCGCCGCTCGCCAAGAACACGCTGATTAGCCGAGCGAGTTAGCCGAGCATTGAAGCTGGTCGAGGTACATTCTCAACAATTCCGCTCGCTGCTGGGGCTGAAATGCATAGGGGTCACATTTCAGGCTCACGGAAAATGTGGTGCCGTGATTGCTAATGCAGAATGCGACGCCCGTAAATGGGCGAACGGGAGGCGTGGCAGTCAACTTGTCTAGCACTAGATTCCCGGCAACCAGTCCATCTTCCTGCATCGGAAAACGCGTGATGAAACGCCGAATCGGATTGCCGATATTGGTCAGCACGGCAGTGGAAAGACTCGTTCGCCGCTGCAGTACAGATTTAAGCAGCCCGGCCGATTCAAGCGAAGCCAGTCCACCGAGGCAGTAACGCGACAGCTGGCCACGTCGAATGGCGGCTGTTTCTTCGGCGATGGAATCCAATGCTGCGGCGTTCTGAACACGATCTGCTTGTCGAGTGAGGAATGCGAAGGCCATATGGTTTGCGGCTGGCATCTCTCGGTCCGCACGGTTACGGAGATTTTGAGGCATAAGTATTCGCAGTGTTTCCTTTCCCAACGCGTGGCCTCTTTCTTGTTGCCAACGGACGAGTGTCAGGAACAGATCTCGCAGCAAGATGTCGTTGACTTTGACGTTCAGTCGAGAGGCCGCTACCCGCAGCGCAAGTGCAACAGATTCATCGCAACTCTCGTGCATGTAGCCGCGTTGCAAATGTTGAGTGGACTCGAGCAAAGCCGGGTCCGCCGTTGGTCTGATCGTGATGGGCTTTTGCCAAAAGAATCGCAAGCCTTCGCGAACCCCAACTACCGTGTCGACAATGCCACGATAAATACTTCGCTTCGTTTCGCCCTCCGCACTGCGATGACAGAGACGTTGGGGATTCAGTGGTCGAAATTCCGGCGTTTTGTTGCCCGCAATCGCTGCGGCATAACCAGTCAATAGATCTTCAATGAACGCATACCCACCAATCCCGTCCGAGCAGGAATGATGAAAGTGCAGTAGCACCTTGGAACGATGCTGGCCCTGCTGCACCCAAATCCTCAATCCCGGCTCCTGCGTTAAGTCGATAAAGGAATCGTAAATCGGATCGTCCATTGGATCGTCCATTGGCGCCGAGTTGGAATCGGGATCAGAGTTGGAATCGGGATCGGAGTTGGAATCGTGATCAGAGTTGGAATCGTGATCGGAGTTGGAATCGGGATCGGGATCAGTTACCGTCCACTGAACGCGAGGCGAGCGCGAAGTCAGTACCCAGCGGGCCACTCGACTCTCAAATTCCACCACACTGCGGAAGAGAGGAGCTCGTGCCATTGCCAGTTCGAGCGCCGAGTTGAAAGCATCGCGATCGATGCGTCCTCTAAAGTGCAGTTCCATATCGCACATCATTGGATAGGAGGGGGTCGCGTCCAGCGACATGAACGACTCCATCGTCGTCAGAGGCAACGGAAAGACGTTTTGAAATCCCGTTTCGATTTCGTGGCGGTCTTGGATGGTGGCTGTAGACATGAAACGTGCCTAATAACGAATTGATTTTGCATCGGCCAAATTGATTTTGCATTGGCCAAAAAAACGCCAAAGCCAGTCGCAGCCAAACGGCCAAGCACAGCCAAACGACCAGCGACAGTCGAACAGCTAGGGCAGATCTTCGCGAACTATTTTTCCCGCCGGAGAGCGGGGTAGCGCATCAACGAGCGAAACGACTTGCGGTCGCTTGTAGTACACCAGATTCTCCTCGCAGTATTGGCGAACATCCATTTCCGTTATTCCCGGATCGACGGCGACAGCTGCCTTGACCATTTCAATGCGAGGTAATCGCTGGTGACCGTATACCTTAACTTCGCGAACTCCTGGCATGCGGGCAATTGTTTCTTCCACTTCGCAGGGGACAACCTTGAGTCCAAGAACATTGATCATTTCACCGGTGCGGCCACGCAAATGAATAACGCCATCGTCCTCAATTCTCGCTAAATCTCCCGTCTCGAACCAGCCGTCTTGAAGCGGCGACGTTACCTGTCCCGTTTCATCCAAGTATCCAATCATCATGGAGGAAGAGCGGACCGCGAGTTTTCCAATGCTGGGGTCGATACCGTCTGCGGAATTCCTTGGCAGTACTTTCACTTGCACACCGTCCATTGGTGGACCGACGCGACCATCGACGTCGCTGTCATCAGCCGCTGTCGCGACCGAGATTCCGCCAGTTTCGGTTGTTCCGTAGAGGGGGCAAACGGGAATGCAGACTCTTTCCCGGAACTTTATCGCTGAACTGCTGGTTAACATCGAGCCGGCCGCAAGCATCCAGCGGAGTTTTCCGTAGTCGATATTTGGACTCAAAGCGAGCAGATCGATATTGGCCGGCACGTTTGGCATGATCGTGATCGGAAACTGTTGCAAAGCCGCCAGCATTTTCTTATTGCTATACTGCGACGTCGTAACCACACTGGCTCCCGTCAGCAGCGGAAGCATCACACAAGTCCCATAGCCATACGCGTGACTCAACGGCGGAATCGAAAGCACATAATCGTCTGCGTCGATGGCCATTGTCTCGGCGTAGTGACGAGCTTCCTCGATTGCGGCAAACCCTGGCCGCAGGGCGACTTTTGGCAGGCCGGTCGAACCAGACGTCGGATGAAGCGGCACTCCTCTCAATTCCAAAGACGGCGACGGGATCTTGTCGTCTGAGAAACGGCACCACTGTAAGTCCGTCGTAGCGTCCAGGGAAAGTTGTTTCGTGCTGCTGACGATCATTTCGATGTTATGGGCGTTTTTCGGCACCGTTGCCAGAAACCGAACGCCAAATCGCTGAGCATATCGCTGCAGTTCGGCGGACGGAGTTTGCGAATGAACTAACAGCGGCGACCCTTCACATTCCAAGATTGCCGTCAGTGCCACGATGAACAATGGACTGTTAGGTACGGCCAGTAGAACTCGATCGCCGGGTTCTAGTCCATGGTTCTTTAGAAGCGCGACCAATTGTTGGCGAGTTGCCGCGAAGTCGTCGGGACCAATGGTTGTCCCTTCATCCAAGTCGATGATGCTGCCGCGATATCGATCGGCCGCTGCGAGAATGGGTGCCGGGCCAAGGGAAATCGAAGCGGTGTTAAGCGAGAGTTGTCGACCTAACGCGCCAGACATGAACTCGCTCCTTCTTCGAAGCGCTCCAGCGCCGTATCGATTGCCTCCGGCGTGTGGGCCGTCGACAAGAACATCGGTTCAAACTGATTCGGATGGAAGTAAACGCCCTTTCTCTGCATCGTGTGCTGGAGATTGACATAAGAGGCAAAATCGCAATGCTGCCGCACGTCGCGGTAGTCCGAAAGCGACTCTACGTGGTCCGTTGTCAACAACACGGACAACAGCGGACCGAGGTGGTGAACTTTGTGCGGCACCTTCAAGCGAGTCAGGATTTCGGCGAAACCGTTAGCCAATTGATCTCCAACGGCGTTCAGATGCCGATAGACATTTTCCTTATCCGCTAGGATGACATCGAGGACGGCTTCGGCAGCTGCCATCACGATTGCATTACCAGAGAAGACTCCACCGTGGAACAGTGGCCCGTTGGTAATCAAGTCCATTAATTCAGCGGAAGCTCCAAATGCTGAAACGGGATAACCGCCGCCGACGGCCTTCGAAAGTACCGTGATGTCCGGAGTCACAAGGTAATGCTCCTGTGCTCCACCCGGCGAGACGCGCATTCCGGTGATGACTTCATCGAAGATCAGCAGGCTGCCGTTATCGGTGGCCATTTCGCGAACCGCCTGCAAATAGCCCTCGTGGGGCAAGATGAGACCGGCGTTGCCAGACACTGGTTCCATCATGATCGCGGCGACCTCGTCACCATATTTCTGCAGACAACGTTGGAGGGCATCCAAATCATTCCACTTCACGACGATCGTGTCGCGGATGCTGTCTCGCATTCCGCTTGTGCCTGGAATTGCAGGACCAAATCCTTCGGCCGGTAGCTGATCCAACGGAGCATGGTAGCGCGTAAACACCGATTCGCTCCAGCCGTGATAATGACCTTCGAACATGATCAGTTTCGAGCGCCCGGTATGGGTGTGTGCGAGTCTTACGGCGGAAGCGCAGGCTTCCGTTCCCGAGTTGGCGAATCGCAACAACTCAATGCTTGGAAAAAGTTGCTTGATTTTTTCCGCAACGCGAATTGTAATCTCAGTTGGAAAACCTAGTTGGCTCCCCCTTTCTGAAATCTGACGAAACACCGAATCGATGACCTGTTTTGGGCAGTGGCCAAGTAATAAGGGGCCGTAAGCCATATTGAGGTCGATGTACTCGTTGCCATCGACATCCCACAATCGACAACCCTCGGCGCGATCTGCGACTAATGGCAAATGGTAGGGAAGTACACGCATCGTGCTACTATCGCCACCTGCGATACTTTTCCTGCCGCGTTCGAGCAGGGCAGCACTTTGAGAAAATTCAGGGGAGTCTTTGAATTTCTGTAACTCGGATTGAGCGTATTCAGGATTCATATCGTTCTCTCAGTTGGCTTTCATCTTGAAAGTATTAATTGGATTTGTTGTTAGGTCGCAAAGGTAACGGGTCACTTGTCGCGGATGGACTTGCTCCCCCATTACCAATAGTTTTCCAGCATTCACAGCTTGTTCCCAGTTCAGGGATCCGTTCGTTAGTTCAGAGAACGTATCTGACGTCAAATGGCACGTTGCGCCATCTCCGTTTCGGAGTCCGATTCCGGCGGCTACCAGTCGGTTTGCCTGTAGGATCAAATGCCACTGTCCGCCCCCATTACCGCTAATGTTTAAACTGACGACACCGTACGTCGATTGATCGCGAAAATCGATTTCACCTCCGGCGATCCACGGTTCCACGAACGTACGAATAGGATGTCGGATTTCAGCTGGCTGTTCGCGCGGCCAACCAAAAGCTTGGTCGATCGCGAACTGATTGAGTCGCTGCATGGCCTCCATCGAAATGGCAGGACAAGGCAAATTCGGCAGCGCGGCTTGTGTCCGCTGGGAATCGAAATCGGGATCGTCGTTCCAATACGACTGATAGACACTCATCTGCTCGCGGAACGAAGCAATCAATTCCTGGCTTTGAATCTCGCTGCTTGCAGTCGCGCCAAGCGGGGTCAGCTGGCGGTTGTTCAACATGGGTCCGAGTGAGATTCCGATGGCGGCGACCATTTCGGCGACAGTTGCAGGGACGGGGTTAGTGAGATGGTACGTTTGTCCATGGCAACTGCTGTTCGCAATCAATTTGGTCATTGCCGCGGAGACCCAATCGACGGGCACGAGGTTTTTACGCTCGTCGCCCTGTAGCTGAAAACCGTCGAGCCAGTCCCCTTCCATAAGTACTTCGACCGAGACATTCTGAAATAATGTGTGGGCTAAGCGAAGCGGGGTGTAATAGCCGTGGTAGGAAGTCGTAAATCCGGTTTGCACATCGCCGACAATGATCGAGGGACGGTAGATAGTGACGCGATCGAAGATTCCTGCCTCGCGGACTTCTTTTTCAGCCGTTACTTTTGTGAACTCATAGTCGTTGCTTGGCTCTTGACCTTCGTCTAATTCGCTCTCGAGAATTCGACCGCGCCGCCGACCACAGACGTATGCGGTTGAGACGTGGTGTAAATTCTCGATAGTGCATTGCCGGCAGAGTTCCAATACATTGCGAGTTCCCTCGACGTTCGAACGCCACGGTTCGCCGGTCTTGTCTGTTTCATCGGAATAGAATGTCAATGAGGCAGCCGAATGAATCATCGTGTCGCAGTGACTTGTTAGCCAATCAATCTGCTGCGAGGTTAACCCCAAAAGTGGTTTGGTAATATCGCCTTCCAAAATTACTGGGCGTTGAAGAGCAAGTCCCAGTTGTTTTTCCCAATGGGACATCGCCGTTTCAATTCGTTGTGTACAAGTTTCCATTCGTGATGGTCTTACCACGACCGCCAACGGTTGTCCAGCCAAAGTGAGATCGCGCAACAAGTACCGTCCCAAAAGGCCGGTCGCACCAGTAAGTAAGGCGTATTTCATGATTAAGCCGGTTGTAATGGGAAAAAACTGAACTCGAACGAATGTGAATGTTATGGCCGACGAGGTTATCTAAGAATTTCTAAACGTGAACGGCAGTACCTCCATCGACGGTGAGTGTCTCTCCTTGCACCATGTCCGACAACGGGCTTGCCAAGTAAAGGACTGCATCTGCAATGTCATCGATGGAGAGCATTCGGTCACCGGTCATTGTTTTTTCCGTACGGCGGGAAAACATTTCGTCGGCGTTAGGGATCCGCCGCGTCGAATCCGTTTCGACTAGCCCTGATTTGACAACATTTACGTTCACGCCCTTGTCGCCGACCTCCAGGGTCAAGTGTCGTGCAAGGCTCTCTAACGCCGCCTTTGAACTGCCGATCAAGCCATACCATGGGAGCGCGAGGTCGGAACCGTGACTGCTGATGGCAATGACTTTTGAACGTCCGCTGGTGCGTGTCAAAAGCGGCAAGCTGGCTTGTACAAGATACAGCAACGCCAAGACGTTGGTGTTATATGTATTTTCAAAGTGACGTCGATTCGCGGCCATCAACGCGCGAAAGCCTCCGGACGCAGCGTTGCTGACCAAAATATCTAACTGGCCAATTTGTTCGCTCACGTACTCCAGCATGGACTGAACGTCATCGACTTCGCTCACATCCGCCTTGATCACAAACGCTCGGCGACCCAACTTGCGAATTTCTTCAGCCGTCTCTATCGCCGCGCCTCGAGAAGTGACGTAGTTCACAATGACGTCTGCCCCCGCTTGGGCGAGACGAATCGCACACGCTTTTCCCATTCCGCGAGAGCTGCCAGTCACCAAGGCGACGCGGCCAGTTAAGTCAATCATTGTCAGTTTCCTCTTACGGTGTGGTGGGAAGTCTGCGAATTGAGCTGTTGGGCAAGACGCGGAATTGTGTCTAACGTCAGGGCTCTCATTTTGTGCGTAGCAACATGACGGCTTTGTTGACTTCTGCTGGATTTTGAAGAACTCGTTCCGTCGGCTAAGACAACGATCACTGCCAGTCCGCCTTCGACGTAGAATTGTCGAAGGCATTCAATCTCCACGGATTTTCCGAAGTACGTCGCTGAGAAACTCGAGTTGAAATGTACCGGCGGCTGCAATTCGATCTGCCGAGGTGCCCAGGGCTCGTCGACATTCACGGCCTTGTAGATCGCTTCTTTGATGGCCCACAACAGCGGAGTTCGCAACTGAGAATCCTCGTCGACCCATTCCTGTTCGCTAGTTGAAAACCAGAGTTTTCCGAACGCTGAAGCCTTAGGGATATGCTCGACAAGGTCGATTCCCAATAAGGCGCGGCGGTCAGTGCCCGCGACGAGCACTCCTTTATCGTTGTGTGCTATCGACAGGACCCAACCATTTTGCTTTCCAGCGACGCTTACGGCGGGCCGAGTCCCGAGTGCGCGTTCGTTACGACTCAGAATCTCTATTTGTTGTAAGTCGATGTCGGAGTACTTCTGCATGACGACTTGTTTGCACAACCAGCGCGCCGTTAACCACTGGCGACGCCGAGCTGCATTGCTAAAGTGCTTCAATTCATTTCGTTCTGGTGCCGAAAGCCAGCTATGGTTTTCAAGCCACATTGGCTGAGCGACAGAGTTTGCCGCATAGCGAATCCAGAATGGTAGCGAAGATGGAATCATGTCGCCTCCTTTCTGGCTAGGATCACTTTTCGGTAACCGGTAGCTGCCAATAGCATCGCTCCATCTGCGCCGAGGAGCGTAAAATCATAGGTGGCAGAATCTCGCTTCATTTCGCGAACTTGGAAACGTACGAAGCATGTTTCCCCATCGCGAGGAAGGCGGCCTAAACTCAGAGATTGGATGGCGCGGGGAAGCGACACTGCCTGATTCTGGTGGAGCCACACGTGGCAGCCGCAGGCAACCAAAACTGAGTCCAGAACGGCTGAGGAAACGCCCCAGCCTACGGCCCGCTTCTCATTGGTAAGATTGCTTAAAGGCTGTACGAAAATCTTCCCCCAACCTCCGTTCTTGTCGCAATGGATTGCTTGCAAGCAACGGAAGGGAAGGCCGTGATACATGTCGCCGTCCTCGGGGTAAACCACTGCCTGCCACTGTGTCGGTAGGTTTTGAATATCTGCCGGCAGGATATTTCGAATTACCTGCTGCGAGTCGCCAAGTTCAGCTAACAACGCATTTCCCTTCAGGTAGGGACGGTCTTTATGGATCAGCCCACCGCTCCGATTTCGGAAGTCGCAAGTTAAGTTGCACTCGACAGTGTCACCTTGGCTCCATTTCGCTTCGACCTGAGCCACGACGGGCGTGTCTGAATGAAATATCAGCCCGTCCAATAAATCAACATTCTCGAAACCGATCACTTCCTTACCGCTCGCAATGGCGGCACATTCTCGGATCGCCTCGAGACTAACGACGACAGGGAGGAGCGGCTTGTTACGCAATCGATGGAGCGCCAGAAACGTATCGTCGACTGGGTGCAACGGCATATCGCCAACGCATCCCGTTTCGGTTTTCCGGATCGAGGTAAGCAAAGGCGTTCCTTGGTCTGAGAGAATTTCGTCGGTATTGGGAAATGATGCGGGGTCGAATTCGCCCAACGCTCGTTGCTCATGCGGATAGAACATGGGATGAAAGCCGCCGAACGTGTAGAGGACTTCGGCCTGCGGCGCTCCGGCGGCCAACTCTTCCTCCAGTCTCCGGACGCCTTCTTCTGGCATCATGTACTTCATATTCATGACGCTCTTCGGTCCCCAAGCGAATCGCGGAAGTGTAGCGATCCCCGCGCCTTCCCACGATTCCCAATGGATGGAGAACGAGACGCAATCCGGCCGAATTGATCGGAACCAGTCCAATACCTTCACCATTGATTCGTTGCCCGCAGCGTAATCGCTCAGACCGTTGCCGCCGAAACGACCACTGATCGAACCAAAGCCGATGCAGTGGGTGAGTGGATCGTTTTGGGTCAAACTGAGGAGGTGGAGCAGTCCGTCGAATTTCGTCTTTTGAACAGTCTCCACAAACGGGCGGCGTTTGTGCTCAAATCGCCCCGGTTCGATCAACCCAGCGCCGTGCATTATTCCAGTGATCGGACCATCGGCGCTACGAATCTCAGTCAATGTTTTGGCAACGGCATCGCGATCCGTGACATCGCAACTATGATAGGTTGCCGAAACACCTGATTGAGCGAACAGCTCAAGGTTCTTTCGGATTTCGACATCTTTGAGGACTCGGTCCCAAGCTTGACCGGGTGACTGCCCGGCCGCGACAGCTTCGCGCGTCAACGACTTTTTCAATTGTCGTAGTTCCTCCTCGGAATAATTCTTCCAAAGAGCATCGGATTGAGGTGCCGGACTTTTGCCTAACAGATGCAGTTTCCAACCGTACCGAGCTGCCAGCTGATGCGCCGAAATTGCGGTGATCCCGCGAGCGCCGCCTGTAACGACCCATGTGCCGCCACGGGGTACTTTGTCAAACGAAATCTCGGGAAGCGGAGCTGGGATGGGGCGAACGACGCGCCGTGTCCCGGCGGACCAGCAGACTTCAACCTCTGGCTCTGCGGCTGCGAGTTCGCAGAGCATTGCGTCGACGTAAGTTTGGCACGATTCGCTGGCCGGAGCATCGATTACTTTCACTCGCAGACGCGGCTGTTCGCAGCGGGAATCTTCGATATAGACAGATTTTAAGACGCCGCCAATTCCGCCTCCGTCGGGTAATCGCGCCTGGCCGCCAAAACCAAAATCGCCACCCAATGAGACTGCGGCGACCAGCGAACCCGTGCCCAATTCCGGTTGCTGCAACATCAACTTGTACCATTGCTGTGCGACGAAGAAGGGGACGATAATTCCCTCGTGTCGCCGACGGGCGATCTCCGCTTCATTCATTAACGCTGTGGAGTCGACTTCATCCCTCCCTGTCATCAGGAACAGATATTTCGCCGGCTGCGATTCCCAGAGGCTCGCCATGTTCGCCAGTGTTTGATCCAGTTCGTCGTTCGCGGAGAGCTCGTAAACGACGACACCGTTTTGTCGAAGTCGCTGGGCCAAGGCGGTGGCACTCGTATTGTCGCCCAAGATCCACACGGGTGTGTCGAACGACAGTTGTCCGCTAACGGAAATCGGAGCGTCGATCGTTCGCATTTCGCAGCGATACGTTTTTAATGGAACCGACGTCCGGGGCACCGTCTTATGGAACCCATTTGAAGAGGGTAGTGCCGATGTGAGAGGAGGCGAAACGGTATCCTGTCCAGAGGTGTTGTTTTCTCGGGGACTGACCAGTCGATTTGAGCCTTCGAGGAAGCCATGCTGGTATCGTTGCTCAGTGATTACGACTTCGGATTGGGGAAGCCCAGCGGCTAACTCGCGAAGCAGATGTCGAATACCTTCCGCGGCAGGCATGAGTTGCATGTTGCTGGTCGCGTTCAACACCTTCTTCGTTTCGGGCTTGGCGGCCATGCCAACGTCATCCCAGGCATGCCAGTGAAAGCCCGTCGCCCGAATCCACGGTCGTTGGCCTCGATAGGTGCCAATCAGTTTGCACAGCATATCACTTGCCAAACAATAATCAGCCTGACCGAACCCGCCATAACGACCCGCGATAGATCCAAAGCCGATAAAATGGCGAATCGGATCTCGTCGTGTGAGAGCCATCAAGTTCGCAGCTCCGTCCACTTTCGCAGCGATCGTTTGCCGAACTACGTCCGGTTGTTTCTTCTCAAGGCGGCAGGATCGATCGATTCCCGCCCCGTGCAAGACGCCGTCGATTGGTCCATCTTGTTGGCGAATCTCTTCCAAAACGCGCGCGAGCGCGGGTCGATCTGAAACGTCGCAAGTATGGTAAACCGCCTTCACCCCTGCGCGTTGAAACTCCGTCAACGAACGCGTTATTTCGATTGCCTTCTGTACCTTATCCCACTCGCTGGTCACTTGAAGCCCACTTCGACGAGCGGCGATCATTGTCTCCGCTTTCAGTTTTTGCAGACCGGCCTCGGATAGGTTGTGCCAAGACGGATCAATCTCCGGTAGCGGCGAAGTCCCTATCAGATGAAGCCGCAGTCCAAATCGCTTGCCGAGTTCTAGTGCGCAGGCGGCTGTGATTCCGCGCGCTCCGCCAGTCACAACCCACGTGCCACGCGGCTGAACATCGAAATTGGCTGCGGTAACTTGTGTCTCTTCAGACAGAAGTTTCTGTGTCGCGACGGGAACTTTGCGAGAGTCGTTATCGTAGGAAACTTCGTAGTCAAGGTTGCCGGAACTTAGCTCGCGAAAGATATTGTCGACGAGAGCGGAAGGCGCGAAGTCCAGAGATGAATCGATCGCCTTAACTCGCAGGTTCGGGAGATTTTGCATGACGTTGTATTCAATAAAGATCGCCTTTAGTAGACCAGTCAACGCTCCCACATGTGGTACATCGGCTCCGCGAAGAAAACCAAAATCACCACCAGCTGCCACGGGGGCGACCAAAGTACAGTCCTCGATCCAACTGTTTGCTGCGGCTATTTCCAACCACTTCTGGCAGGCGAAGAAAGGAGTCAGCATCGTTTGACGGCGTTGAGAGTCCCAAGTCGATTCATGTTGCACAGACGAAAATTCATCGCGGCCTGTCGTGATGAACATATGCGGTGCTGCCCCGAAACCACACACCTCGTGTATTCGAGCTGTGACTGCTTCCTGATCCAACGTCGGGTCAACGGAATGAACTTGCACACCACTCGATGTCAATCGCTGACTCAACTCGTCGGCTATCGTATTGTTTCCGATTACAATTGCTGCACCTCGCCATTGAGGTTGGGGTGGCAAACCGGCAGGTAGCGGGGCGTCAACCATGCCAAGGACGAATCGAGTCGCCACATCCGTATCGCTCGGCAATTCGACAGGCCAGTTCGCCGCAGCGATCCGGGCGGGATCAAGCGGAGCCTTAGCTTCTGCTTGCCAAAGAATTGCGAGATTGTAGCACTGAACCTTAACGTCCAATTCGCTGCCACTATCGAAGTGCCAAAGTTCCCCAACGCCAGGTTCGATTATAATACTACTTCCGATACTCGAAATGCCGTGTGAGAGTTCGCTCGACACTGTCGAAATATTCTGAATGAGCATCTTTGCTGGGCCCGCAAGCTCGATCGTCGAAGCAGCGCCTGCGACACCAAGTGTCGACCCGCGAGATATCTGTGAAACTTGCTGCTCGGCAGCAATCGCAGCATCGTCGCTCACCGCTATCTTACCCGCGACGACTCGCAACTCGTCGCTTCGCACGGTCACAACTGTGCCATCGTATTCCACGTACGCCACGCGACCAGCTTTTGCATCGCTGAGGCAACCGCGCCACGGTTGGACCGCAGTTGCTTGGTTAACCAGTTGAATCGCGGAGTCCAAATTCACCGCTGTCGACAAGATGCGTCTCATTAACGACGACACGGATTGTTTCGTTGCAGTGGACATATGCGAGCTGTTCGGCTGATCAGCTTGCCCGGTGATCGCGATACCTGCCGAGTTAATTCCGGTCAGGATGTGAATCGATCCAACGGGTGAAACGGCAACGTAACTGACGCCGCGAGAGGGAACGTGATGAAGAACAGTTGTTCGCATCGCCTGTCGCAATGGAGCAAGCAGTGGCTCTGGAAGCTGAAATCCATGGAGGATTCCATTGTGGTCATTGCCATCGGAACTTGTCGCAAATTGTGCCACGTCGCAAGCCAATGCGGCCGAGATTCCGCGATGATGTGCGAGGAGATTCCCAAGCGGCACTTCAATTGCATCCGCGATCCCCTGCATTTCGTCCAGCTCATCGGCCGCCAAACAGTCCATCAGAGAGGTCGAATCGACGGCACCAGGAATGTCATTGAGTTCGAAGCCCGCAAAGTCGGTGCAGGTGCGGAGAGCTTGTTTGATCGCCGACTCATGTAATCGACCGTGTTGCCAACCGCGGTCGTAAGGAGTCCCGCTGACTTGCAACGGCTCGAGACCGCTCGGTTCCGCCGACTCATGGGAAGCAGAATGCCCGCTTAACATTTGGCCTGCATCGCTTGCTAGTTCGATTGAGTTTCGATCCGATGATATTGTGGCAGCAGAGTTGTCTGAAGCAGCGGTGCTGTGCGCGGCTAGAAACGTCAGCACATGACGCAGAGTTGGAAAGTCGTCCAGCGAAAGATTCGTTGCTCCTATCCCCAGCTCAAAATACTCCTGCAGTTCGCCAAACAACTGCGCCTTTTTAATGCTGTCGATACCCAAGTCGGCCTCGAGATCCGCATCTAGTTCGACAACTTCGGCGGGATATCCCGTTTGTTCGACGACGAAGTTAACCAAGAAAGATTCCAAGTCAGCCAAGGCAGATTCCGACTCGGCGGAGGAATTTGCCAATGGCTCCGCGACCACTACCTGAATTTCTGCGGTCTGCTCGTGCTCAATAAAAACTGGCTGCGGCTGCGGTTCCGAAGCCGCAGTCGATTCGACTCCCTGTCCCGCTGTAGCCAGGAAGTTCAATACGTGCCGCAGCGTTGGGAAATCGTCTAGCGACAGATTCGTCGTTCCCGTACCAATCTCAAAGTACTCCTGAAGTTCACCAAACAGCTGTGCCTTCTTGATACTATCGATTCCAAGATCAGCTTCGAGATCCGCATCTAGCTCGACGACTTCGGCGGGATATCCAGTTTGTTCGACGACGAAGTTAACCAGGAACGACTCCAACTCGGCAGAGTTCGCGGCAGCGTTCGCGGCAGAGTTCGCGGCAGCGTTCGCGGCAGCGTTCGCGGCAGAGTTCGCGGCAGAGTTCGCGGCAGAGTTCGCGGCAGAGTTCGCGGCAGAGTTCGCGGCAGAGTTCGCGGCGGGCAAAGACTCTGTTGTTTCTCGCTGAATTGTCGGAACCTGGTTGTGTGATAACTGCTGTGTCCGGCCGTCGGCAACGTCGGCAACAGAAGCGGTTTCGACGCGGACAGGTGTTGAAACCACGGGCTGTGTAGCAGGCGGGGCGGCCGTTGGTTCCGACGAGTTTTCGGTGAGAAATCTCAAAACATGTCTCAAAGTTGGAAAGTCGTCGAGCGACAGAGCCCCGTCACTCGTACCAATCTCGAAGTACTCTTGCAGTTCGCCAAACAGTTGAGCTTTCTTGATGCTGTCGATACCGAGATCGGCTTCCAAATCTGCATCTAACTCGACGACTTCCGCAGGATATCCAGTTTGTTCGACAACGAAATTGACCAGAAACGATTCCAAGTCCGCGACATTCGTCGTAGCCGTATCCGTTGGCTGATTGTCAATGGCCATTACTGAGTCGGTTTCGGTTTCGGTTTCGGTTTCGACTTCGACTAGTTTGGCGGGCGTGGCTAATTGGTCCGCTGCAGAGGCTACCGGCGATTCGCTCGAGCTGCCTGCGAGGAACCCTAATACGTGCCGTAATGTGGGAAAGTCGTCCAATGACAAAGCCGAATCGCTTGTGCCAATGTCGAAATACTCTTGCAGCTCACCAAACAATTGAGCTTTCTTGATGCTGTCGATACCTAGATCGGCTTCGAGGTCCGCATCCAGCTCGACCACTTCTGCGGGATATCCGGTTTGTTCAACAACAAAGTTGATCAGGAATGTTTCCAAGCCCGCAATGTCCACCGCAGCCGCTGCAGGGCTCGGTGGCGCCGGCGCCGGCGACGGTGTTGGTGTTGGTGTGTCCACAGCTCGAATTTCTTTTGGATGTCCGACTGCGTCGGCACCAGCAGGAGCACTCGGGCTCGGCAAAGCGGCTGGGCTCGGCAAAGCGGCTGGGCTCGGCAAAGCGGCTGGGCTCGTTGTCTGTTCAAGTCCGGTGACACGCGTGTGGATCGCTGTGGTGGCAGTCGCCGGTTGCGAGTCAGACGTTTTCCGCATTTTTGAGCGTCGCCGTTGCGTGGCGTCGAAATGGGGAACGGGATCGTTATTCGATAAATTCATATGCTGAGTTATTTTCTGTGTTGTCGTTGTCGAAGACTGATCCGTTTTCGAAGTTGGCGGGAGTTGTGGTGTCGACGAATCACTAGGCGGACACGATGGGCAAATGCCTAAACAGTCAAGCAGTGCTTGGATACGAAGGAGTTGTTCAACTGCTGGTTGCGTCTTGTTGTTGGAGGCAATTGCGGTGGCTGAGGAACCGTGAATGCGTTGGTTCAGGCGAGTCAGAATTTGATTGGGGCCAACTTCAATGAAAATCGTCGGCGCCTCGTTCGCCAACTGCTGAATCAGTTGAGCATAATAAATTGGTGTCGTTAGTTGCTTTGCCAGGTTGTGCCGAATCTGCTCTGGGCTGTTGATGTGTTGATTGTCGACGGTACTAATGAGTCGCGTTTCGGGGGCCCGAATGTTGGCGGAACGCAGTTGCTGTTCAAGCAAACGGCTGGCGCCAGCCATTAATGGTGTGTGAAATGCCGCAGGGACCGTCAGCATGTGCGCCGAGAATGTGTTTTCGATGAGCAGTTGCGCGAGTTGCTCTAATTGCGGCCGTTTTCCACCGAGGACATTTTGGTCCGGCGCGTTAAAATTCGCAAAATACGCACGAATGCCAGAGTTTGTTAGCAGTTGCTTGATGGTCGCGGGATCGGCGTTGGTGGCCAAGAGTCCTGCGTCCGCTGTGGCAATCTGATCAATTCCGTCACAACGTGCTTTTGTGACCCGAATCAAGGTGTCCAAATCCCATGCGTTGGCGGCGTACAGGGCGACGAACTCGCCGTAACTGTGGCCCAGTAGCACGTCGGCTTCGATGCCCCGTTCCCGCAACGCGGCGAGACAAATGACATCGGCTAGTAGCATCGACGCTTGTGTTTGCCAGACGTCTTTTCCGAGTGTCGCAGAGTTGTTCCAAGCTAGTTGGGCGAAATCTGCATGACCTTGTCGCCGCATCGCTTCGTCTGCTGTGGACAGCGCGGCGGCTGCGGCGGGCGACTGAGAGACGAGATCCTTGAGCATGCCATTGTATTGTGACCCTTGTCCAGGAAAGACGAATGCAACTCGAGGACGATAGGCAGGGAGGTCTCGACAGAAAATCGCCTGCTGCTCCAAAATGTGTCGAGCATTAGGATTGGATAACTGCGTGCGAGCGAGTTTAAGCTTTCGCTGCAGGCTCGCTTCGCCGTCGGCCACGATCGCTAAGCGAACCAGATCGTTGTCGGTAAACCTTCGGTCCCGCGCTACGGCAGAAGATTCGGGATGCGCGAGAGCCGCGTCAATTTGATTTGTAAGTGAACTGAATTCGCGGACACCAAAGCGATAAATGCTCGGCGCGGATGCATTGGACGAATCGGTCTTGGCTTCAGGGACTTTTAGCGACGATGGCATGAAGCCGGCGGTTTTGCGTTGAGTGGCCACCAACGGCTGTGACGATTGGTTGACGACGGTTGACGTATTCGCATTGGACGTCATTGCATTGGACGTCATTGCATTGGACGTATTCGCATTGGACGTATTCGCATTGGACGTATTCGCATTGGACGTCGTGACTGCCGTACCTCGGTCGAGTATCACGTAGAACGCCTGGCCGTTTGACCAGTTCGCCACGGCGCCCATTCTATCGCGAGCGAGCGCGGTATTGACGTTTGCTGGATTGACGAACTGCATCGGTTGAAGCACTGGCGTCGCCTGATCGACTCCAAACGCGGCGGAAACTTCACCGTTTTCCACCTGTAAACTGGCCTTCAGTAGTGCAACCATTCCGCTACCACCACCCATGTGACCGAATTGAGCGGTCGAGGAACTCAGTAATAGAGGTTTTTGGCGCCGAGGCTGTGAGTGTTCATTTGCCAGAGACGAAAGAACAGGGTCGACGGCGAGTCGAGATTCGTCGGTGTCAATTTCGACGAAGTCAATTTCGCTAGTCGCTACTCCGGCGATCTCCGCCGCCTGTTTTATCGCCGCCTGCATTGCCTCCGCTGTCGACGAACTATGGCCAACACCGAGTCCGCGGATAACAGCATGGATTTGATCCCCGTCGCGTCGCGCGTCCGCGAGACGCTTCAACACGACAGCGGCAACACCTTCGCTGGGAAGGATTCCATCGTAGCCGGCATCCAGGACACTGCGGGCGGACTCGCCCAAGGCGAGCAGTTTTTGGGTGACCAAGGCGTTAAAACCCGAGAGTCCCATTCGTCTCTGCCCGGCGGCGCAGATCATTACTTCGTTGTCTCCGGAAAGCAACGCGTCGATGCACAGCGCCAAGGCGTTGAGCGATGAAGTTGCCCCGCTGTCGATAGACACGGCCCCACCCGCTAAATCCAAAGTTTTGCTGATGCGGGAAGCTAAAGTGCTGCTCGTAAAACTTCCGGTTTCGTCAACTAGCGCTGGCCACTTATTCAGGACGGATGTTTCATACTCGTCATGGACTATCTTAATCTCGGCGGCGTCCAAACCTTGTTCGCGCAATAACGGCGCCAATGCGTGTTTTATTTCTGGAATCCGCAGCCCGATATCCAATTGATCGCTGAATTCTCCGCCGAATTCAGTGCCAATGACAACTCCCCAATTCTCTCGATCCAGCGAACTAAAGTCATAGCCCGCATCGTTTAACGCTTGCTCGGTCGCGTCGAGTAGCATGAACTGAAGTGGATCCGCTTGATTCACCTGTTTCGGCGGAACTTTGTGTTTCTTCCAGTCGTAGGCGTAGTCTGTGAGGAAGCCCCCTTTGAGTCGTTTGGAGTTTTGTTGTGCCCTGTTGAGCATCGCCTTTGACCAACGCTGCTCGGGTGGCTCAATCTTCGGATCCGATTGCGTGGATAGGGCCGACCAAAGCTGTGGTAGCGTACTAGCCGCAGGTATGATGCACCCCATTCCGACGATCGCTACGGCTCGGTCTTCTGAAACTTCCGACGCTTGCTCATTGGGTGTTGGCACTTGATACGTACACGTGGGAATATACTCGTCAATCACGACGTGCATATTTAATCCACCAATTCCAAATGCGTTCACACCGGCACATCGAGGTCCACCATCGGCAGGCTTCTCCCAGTCGCTCGATTGTTGCGGAATGTAAAACGGCGCAGTGTCCCAGTCGACTTTAGGGTTTAGGGATTGGATGTTGATGGCCGGCGGAATTTTTCCATGCTGCATACAGAGGATCGTTTTGATCATACCCGCAATGCCCGCTGCTTCCAAAGCGTGCCCGATGTTCGCCTTCACGCTGGTGATCGGGATTCGTTTTCCCGTGGGGAATTCCGGCCCGAAAACTTCTCGCAGCGTTTCGAGTTCTGTGGCGTCGCCCAACTGAGTGGCGGTCGCATGGCATTCCAAATACTGCAGCCGCGACATGTCGACGCCGCGACGGTAGGCGCGACGCATCGCTTTTATTTGCCCTTCCTTACGCGGTGCCCATAAGCTCTTTCCACGACCGTCCGTCGCTAGCCCCAATCCTCGCACTACCGCCTGAATTGGATCGCCATCCGCAATCGCGCGCTCCAGTGTCTTCATGATCAGACAAACGTAACCCTCGGAAATAATCAGTCCGTCTGCGTCGGCATCAAATGGACGAGAATCGGTGGTACTGAGCGTCTGCGCATTGGAGAACAACACCAGCGAGTCTGTTTTGCAGTCGGAAGCGCCACCGACGACCACCACGTCCGCTCGACCCCGTTGCAGCGCCCGAGCGCCCATCAACATCGCGTGCAAAGAAGACGCACAGGCCGAATTTAAGGCGAGAAAGGACCCCGTTAGCCCAAAGGCCTTGGCGATAGTGCCCGCAATCATATTGCAGTTCAAATTGCGAGTGTTGTGGGTTTCAACACTTAACTTGTTGCGCAGCGCCGCGATCAGATTCCGACTGACGCGAGCTTGCGCATCCGGAGCCAACTGTTGAAATCTAGTGCTCTCTGAAAGCTGAGCAACCACGTCCTCGATATGCCCGTCAAATGTCATCTCGCCCATACGACTACTCGTCTGAGCGTGCCCAATGAAGATCGATGTGTTGGACGGCGGCAAACAAAAGGGGTCCATTCCCGCATGCCGATATGCCTCTGCCGCCACTTCCGTCATCAGCAAATGCAAATCGTCCGACGTTTCAACTAATTCGTCCGGAAGTGGGCAGCGTTCTCGATGGAACTGCCGATCCGACAGTAGCGCCGCACGCGTCGAATAGGTCTTTCCACATTCGCCTCTACGCGGATCAAAATGGATCTCGCGATCCAATCGCGAGGGTGGCACTTCACCAACCGCCGACCCGCCGCCAATTATCAATCGGTAGTACTCTTCTAGATCCGCCGCCCCCGGAAGTCGACAGGACATCCCAATGATCGCTAGAGGTACATCGGTCCTGTCGGTGGATAGTGTCATAACTCACCCCTAGTCGTAGCCGAAAATAACTGAGTTGATTTTTGGAATTTCCCTGCCTAGTGCTTCTCTCAAGCGACCGTATCGTAGTTGATAAGGACGAATGATCAGAAGAGTAGCCAAGTTTAACGGATAGCAAGGGACGGGTTAATGGGTAATTTGGGAATTATTGGATTAATGAGTTAAATGAGGACTGTGGGTTAATTGCTTATGTTCGCATTTTCACTAGTTTCTCTATGTTTACATGCGATGCCGAGGAAAGCGGGGCGTTGTTTGGATCTTTTCCTCATTGGCCGAACAGACGATTCTGGTTGAATGCTGTGGCAGAAGGCGAAACATCACGGGGCTTAAGGTCTCGGCAATGCCCTTCTTCAGCAACGTCATATTGCTTGATATTGCTTGATCTTTGGATAATTGGTGTGCCGACCTGGGGTGCGCTGTGCGACCCCAGGCAATTATCTTTAACTGCTTTGCAGTTGACCGACGACGCGGGCCCGATTCACGAATGGTTTGCAGGCGTTGGCGCCAATTATGCTGAACAACAAGGCCTGTCTGTCCACCTTTCTTCAGCGAGGCGTCGTATTTGGTGCCGTCGATCTCCAGCGTCCGCGGGTTCGCCGTGGGACCCCATAAGCCAACGAATCGCGGATCGGCCTTGGGAGCGAGTTGATCGCAATGTAACTGCAAAAAGGCAAAGCCGATACGCGTCGGGTCTGTAAACGAACGATTCATTCTGCGTTTTCGATGTAATTCGCGGTCTGAAAGGTAGGCGACTTTTTTGAAATGAGGTGAAACCGGTGAACGATTCTTTCACTGGAATTGTGCCGCTGCGAGTTTTGGGCAACCGTCCACATCATTTGTGCGAATGGGCGCAGCGATGACCATTCGCGGTACAGGTTGAATAGCGTTTCAATGTGAATTCCTCGTTTTCTTCGGTAAAATGCAGGTAATCGCCTTCCCCACGCGTGTGGCATGCCGTTTGCTCGATGGTAATGTCATGGGACGAAAAGCTTAAAGGGAGGAATTTGATGGCTATTTTTTCGATCACCGATCTGGCGACGTTATTCAATGACTCTACTCATCCTTGTGTGTCGATCTACATGCCGGCGATATTGCCGGCTCCTGATCATCACCAAAATCCGACGGCTCTGCGGAATCTTTTGCGCCGGGCCGAAGCGAAGTTGGTTGATGCCGGGGAGCTAAGCCCGCGAGTGATACAGCCAGCCTGGGAATTGATTGACGACGAGGACTTCTGGCGACACCGAAACAAGGGGCTGGCGATATTCGCCTCGCCGAATCAGTTTCGAATGTTTTGGCTGCCGGTGCAAGTATCCGAGTTAGTTGATGTTGAGCAACACTATGTGCTTCGTCCGCTGCTGCCATTGTTGACTTCGGATTTTCACTACTTAGTGTTGGCAATTAGTCGTAACAATGTACGGCTGTTTGAGGCAACTTCACACTCGATAGTAGACGTGACGCCAGCGACGATGCCGCGAGACTTGAAGTCGGCTTTGAACAACGATCAATTTTATCGCGGATCGCAAGTTCACTCTGGTACGCGTGGTGCTAATGGTAAGCAATCCGCAGTATTTCACGGACATGGTGGGCGCCGCGATACGGTGAAAAATGAAACAGCTCAATTCTTCCGTTTGGTAGACGAGTCGTTGCGAAGTCTCGGTCAATATCGATCGACACCACTCGTCTTGGCTGGAGTCGATTCGAATACGACGCTATATCGTTCCATATCGCGTCACAGGAGATTGGCGAATGAGCAAGTTCACGGCAATGTCGACCGACTCTCCGAACACGAGATTCACGAGTTGGCGTCGCCCGTGATCGATGGCTTGGCTGTGAAAAGGGAGGAGGCAGCAGTATCGCAGCTCAGTGAATTACGAGGAAGACGCGCCGCCGACTCGATCCACGAAATTCTTCCTGCCGTTCATCAAGGGCGAGTAGATACCCTTTTCCTGCAAGGTAATCAGAACTATTGGGGCAAGTTTTTGGCCGCATCCGGTGTTGTGCAGGTGCACACGGATCGCGAGGAAGGGGACGAAGATTTACTCGAAGTTGCGGCGATCGAAACAGTTTGCCGAGGCGGAACGGTGTTTGCCTTGAGACGCGAGACGCTCCCCGTCGACTCGCCAATTGCTGCGATTTACCGTTATTAAAGACGCTAACTCTGTCGAGTGAGTGGGTTCGTCGAATCCGTTGTTGATGTCGCATCGTTCATGCGGACTAACTCTACTCGCTCGGATCTTCTCTATAGCGTCGAGCCGCCAAATACTCTTTCCCTTTTTCTTCTTCTCCGCGGCTCTGCGACCTCTGGGTTTAGCACCGCATACTAATTCCCGGGACGTCTGGACGATTGTTCTTAAACGCGGAGGCCGCAGAGCCGCGGAGGACCGCAGAGAAGAGAAGGATAGAATTGGCGGATTGAAATCTTGCGGTCCGTCGAACACCTCAAGGCGGCAGAATTAGCGTTGACGCCCAAAAAAACTTCTCAAAGAACAAGAAATTACGATGTTGCTATGCAGTGAGATAGAGAGATTTAAAGTGTGCAGGGGTGTGCGGTATTGCGCATTGTTCTTAAGTAACTCTGGATAGACACTGGTAGGCCATCGCAAAAAATGCTGGGATTCTACCGCGATTTCTCACCTGTTCTATTTCCCTAATATTTTCAATTGCCGTAGCCTTTTCAATTGCCGTAACTTGGCACGGCACTTGCATCTTGGAGGATTGGGAGTCAAGAGGCGGGATCCCAAGGGAGTTTGCACTGCGTTATTTTTTGGGGATGAAGTTGAGATTAAAATGAGTCCGATGCCGACCCACGACGAACTACTTCAATTACATACGGACGAGGCGATCGCACATCGGTTGAGCGCGAAGACTCACAGCTATCTTGGCGATTTTATTCTTGGTGCCGTCGACGGAGCGGTCACGACTTTCGCCATTGTCGCGGGGGCAGCGGGCGCGGGTTTGTCGAGTGGAGTGGCAGTCGTGTTGGGAGTCGCCAATGTTCTCGCCGACGGTTTTAGCATGGCTGCCGGGAATTATCTCAAAGCTCGCGCCGATCATCAAACTGTCGATCACTGTCGCCGCATCGAAGCAATGCACATCGAGCGTGTTCCCGACGGCGAACGCGAGGAAGTGCGGCAGATTTTTCGCAATAAAGGGTTTGAAGGCGAATTACTCGAACGGGTTGTGACCGTGATCACAAACGACCGCGACCTGTGGATCAATACGATGTTGATCGAGGAGCTGGGTTTACAACTGGAACCGCCGCATCCCGTCCGCGCCGCAGCTTCGACGATGTTTGCCTTCGTCATTGCGGG
>JBLHLE010000005.1:0-23002 GCA_047620805.1 Pirellulaceae bacterium | reverse complement strand
AAATCCGCTGACTGGTCTTTCACACGCCAAGACGAGACTGGACAAAGCCGTCTTATCGCCAAGTCGTTGGGCGAGGATTTGATCCATACTTGTTTCGCCACGGATTTCGCGTCCTCGCTTCGGTCGCACGCCTGTCAGCATCGCGGCGGCGCCCTGAGCATGTCCTCCGCTAATTCCGCCCGGATGTTGCAGGCCGTTGATGAAGTTCAACTTCCCCTTCACTTTTTCCAGCGATGCGAACGCGGGTCCCAGCTCCATTGACGGACCGTTGCCTTTGGCCCACCATTCTGCGGGATGAATACCGTCTCCGAAAAAGAAGAATCCAAATCGCTTCGGCGGCGAATCGTCGGAGCTATCGCGATCGGCGGCCAACAGCCGATTTGATTCAAGCCACGGTAAAGCAACCGAAGCACCCAAACCTTGCAGTACGACTCGTCGAGAAATCCGCGAACGCATGTTTATCTCCTTCGTTTTCCCTGGATCAACCAGGAAGTTTCGTGACTGGTTCTCTTCGCAATATCAGCGATCAAATCGTTGCTATTCGAATCGTTGTTAGGCGAATCGTTACTATTCGAATCGTTGTTAGGCGAATCGTTACTATTCGAATCGTTACTAATTGTGCGCGACAAATTCTCGACCACGTTGTTTTCTGAACTGTGGACTTCGAACCACTGTCTCAAACATCACCGAAAATCGGTAGTTATTTTTTTCGAGTTCTGATTCCATTTCATCCAACAGCAGCTGATCGGACAACATGACGGAGCGGCCGAGAGCAAAACCCAGGAACTTGCGGCACATAGTGCGAACAAAGTCCTGTCGTCGATGCTTTTCAATATAGTCGATTAAGTCGGGGATTCCTTTAGCAGTTTCCCCGTTGGGCAAAGTAGCTTCATTATCGATCGGACGACCAGCAAGATCCTTAGTCCGAGCCCGACCGATAGGGTCGAAACCTTCCATGGCCAGCCCAACACTGTCGAAGTGATTGTGGCAAATAGCACATTTTGCGTTCGCAGTGTGTTCGGCAAGTAGCTCGCGAATAGTCTTCGTTGCTTCCTTCTCGCCCGGCGGCAATTCGGGAACATCGGCTGGGGGCGGTGGAAAATGCTTGCCCAATAAATGGTGCACTGTCCAGAATCCACGTTTTACAGGACTAGTCCGTTCTCCCGCAGAATTCTTGGTCAAGATGACTCCCATACCAAAAAGTCCGCCGCGCCCGACCTTTCGCAGTCCGTCAACTTTATGCCATGTCTCTGCTGGCTTGTCGGGAATGGGCGACCCGCGTCGCGTCAGGTCGTTAGTCCACTTGGAAAGTTCGCTACGGTACTTGGCGGCGATCTCGCCACCGTAATGGTCGGCCAATATGCCGTTGACGAATGTCGAGTCCGTTGTGAGTAATTCTGTGATTGGTTTGTCGTTCTGAATTAGATCCGTGGCAACTCGAATAGGTTCCTCGAACATTGCCTGTCGCAACTGCTCGCTGTAATCCCGAAACGCCGCTGCGTTGATTGGATCTTTGGAAAGGTAATCTCGATAACGGAGCCACTGTCCCAAAAACTCGCGACTGAATGCGGCGACCTTAGGATCTTTTAGCATGCGACGTGTTTGAACTCGCAGCACTTCGTCGCCAGTCAACTTCCCTTGCTCGGCGATCGCTAGGAGTTCGCCATCGGGAATTGATGACCACAGAAAATAACTCAGCCGACTGGCCAAAGCATGATTTGATAGCGTCGACATTCCCGCACCCGCTGGCGTCTCGGTATAGCGATAGCAGAAGTCGGGCGACATGAGTATCGCAATCAGAACGCCGCGAAGAGATCCTTCCACATCTTGTCCTTGGCTGCGGAGGCTCTGATACAGTTTGCGAAGCGACTGCAATTCTTTCGGCTGCAGAGTACGACGATATGCTCGTTTCGCCAGCAATTCGATATCGCGTAACGCCAGTTGCTCGGCTTTCTTCATCAGTTCCTGGCGATGTGCCAAGCCGTGTCGAATCTGCTCGAAAAAACCATGGATCATGTTGTACTTGTCATTGGGAGATGCGGGCTTCAGCGAATCTTCGATCAACTTGACTCCCATCTTGCCGAGATAAACCTTTTCAAATCGGGTCAACATCTCATCCTCGACCAATTTCGGATCCTCGGCACGGAGGAAATCGAATCGCTCGTCGTGCAATACCTCTCGTTCCGAACGCTCAAACCATACGAACCCTCTCAATAACGTCTCGGCACTCTGCGTTACAAAATCGAGTTCTTCCCACAATTGGTTCAGTGAATCGACTTCTGAATCATCTAACACCTTTTGCACAAGCGGTTGATCATCGCGAAAAAACCCTTCGACCAAATGGAATCCTGCCGCCAATCCACGTTCATTATGTACATAGAAGAACTTGCTGGGAAAAGTGCGGCAAAACTGCTCGTTGGAAGCTGAAATCTTTTCAGCTAGTTTGCTATCCCGATAGATCAAGAACTGGGCTGAGCTTGAATGTGGCTCACCCAAGAACTTGCCTACGGAATGTTGCACATAGACGCTACCTTCTTTACCGTGTGCTGGATCCAACTGGCACTGAGTGAGCAGGTGCCTGTCATCGAGTTGTTTCAGCATCTGTGCAGATAGCGGGATTTCGATAATCGTTGGAGCTTCTACGACGAAAGATTCCGCATCGAGTAAACTTCCCTTTGGATGTTGACCAAACGAGAGGCGTTGCGCGACTTTCGGCGCATGCGCGGTGAGGAATTGTTTGAGCGAGACAACCTCATGCTTTCTCTCATCATCCTCGTTCTTCGGCAGATTCCCATCCTTGCTAAAAACGGGACGCTGAAGGACAACGAAATTATCGCGACTGCCATCAATAGCTGAGTCTATTCGAATGAACAGCGATGCCGATTGCGCGTCGTTTTCATTTTTCGGCGCCTTCAATCGATCGAACCGCAACAAGTAGTCGCTGGTCATACGGCCATTGTCAAAGACGTCGCGTTTCGCCGCGGATTTCGCGCGAAAATCCAGTTGTCCAATGGGCCACGTTCCCGCGCTAGCTCGAATGAGATTCTCGTTCAGGTCGTAGCACTGACTTTTACAGAATTGAATAAAACGATCGACGTCCATCAATTGTTGCGGAAGCTTACCATCTTCAGTGGGTGCCGGCAGGGCGTTCCACATTAGGCCGAGTTGCTTCAAGTAACCCTCAGCTTTGGCAGCGTCCTGCAACGTCGACGATATCGTCGTCAGATATTTCTGGCTTAGCGCTTCGCGTTCAGCCCATTTTTCAATGCTGATACCGCGCTCCGCTTTGTCCCGATGTCGAAACCTCCACGCTGCGGCCAAGTAGTCGACATTTCGGATATCGTGGTCGTTGTAGAAGTCGATGATCGCTTGTTCCGTTAGCATCTTTCGTTCGTTGTACGAAGTGACAGGAAACGGCGCGAATGTAATTCCGTGTGTATTGAGCACCAAATGATTGGAAACTCGCTGGCCAGCAATCAGATATTTCTTCAATAGATTCGGCGACATCGAGAGGGCTTCACCGGTGTTGTCAAATCCCTCGCCGCCAGCCGGATCGGCGGGGAAGTCAAAAGTTGCACGGGCGTCGAAACCAGTCAGGTCGCGGACAGACAAATCGTATTCTGTATTCGAGAGTCGGCGCGACAGAATCTCGCCCGGATCCCCCGCATTCTTCTTCGCGGCCACAGACAACATTGTCGTCAACGCGGCCACCACTTGCTCTCGCTCGGCAATCGTCGGTTGCTTTTCTTCCTCGGGAGGCGGCATTTCACCGCCGCGAATAAACTCAATCACATTGCTCCAATGGCGAAAGTCGCGAACGACTTCTTCGCTTCGATTGTAGCGCGTGAAATCGAGATCGGCGTTAGCCTTCTTACTGTTGTGACATTCGACACAGTACTTTGTGGTGAACGGTTTAACTCGATCTTGAAAGCCGTCAGCCGCGAACAGCGACGAACCGCTGGCAATGAACATTAGCAACACAACGAGCGGCGGGAACTTCGGGCGGGCTGGGTGTAGCTTCATCAGGCAGGGTCTCATTTCGGGGAACTAAAGCCACTGACGATTATAACAGCAAACTTTGATGCGTTATCTATCCGCGCAATCCACTATCAACAAAGATCTTACGGCGTCGCTTTCGCAAGCATCCGCTGCAATCTATGGCGTTTGATCGCCGAGCTCTCAGTATCCAAAGCTCTGAGTCCTCAAAGAAGTCTAAGGTAATTCAGCTCCAACCGTTCTTTGTCGTAGCTGTGCTGGCAAAGCGGGCGTCGATTTCGGCCTTCAATCGCATGGGGTGCTTGCGATTCAACAGCGCGTCGTTCGTCGCGCTCCGCCGCCCTATCTGCGCGAAGCGCAGAGTTGGCCAGCTTCTTTTTCAGTTCCTGGAGAACGTGTGCATGGTTTCTGTCAGTCGCTAAATCGTCGAACTCATACGGATCGTTCTGCAGATCGTAAAGTTCAAACTCCGCTGGCTGCCGCACGCGATGATAGGACGTTCGAATGTTCTCCGAAGCCATTTCAATACGATTGTGTACACGATCAGAGTTATCGGCATATTCGAAAGACTTTCGCAGGCGCGAACGAAACGATCGTTCACGTTTACCCGACCTCCAACCCATTTGGCGAAATGTTAAAATATGCAGGCAGCGAATTATTTGCCTCGTGGCTATTCGGCGGTTACGTTGAATTGGTGCCCGCGTTGCTTCATGCGAAGTCTGCCTTCGCTGGTGCGCTTGCCACAACTCGAACAGATTGGAGTGCTCCGATGAGACGTACTCGACTTTGCGCGATCCTAATCGCCTTCTTCCTCCCGTCCCTCGCGATCGCCAACGATCATTTCCTCACGATCGGCGGTGGCTACTCACCTCACGGCAACCAAGTATCGCTGGAAAAGAACGTCGTCTTCTTTAAGAAGGTGTTGGCAGAGAAGTATACCGATGGAGTGCAGCACGACGTCATTTTTAGCGATGGCGATAACAATGACCGCGACCTGCAATACTACGACCCTCACCAGCCCGTCCCAGAAGTTCACCAGCTGCTTGGCCGCATCTTCCAAAGTACAAAAAACCTCGAGTATCAATACCGCAATCATCAGGTTGAAAACCTGTACGGTAATTCCAGTCGCACTACTATCGAACATTGGTTCGGCGACGTGGGTTCGCATTTGACCCGCGACGATCGATTATTCATTTACGTCACAGCGCACGGCGGTAAAGGTGACCGCAAGGACGTCCACAACACGGGACTTTACTTGTGGAATCGACAACGCATCAATATGAAAGACTTCGTAGCTCAGTTGGACAAAGTCCCGACGGAAGTTCCGGTAGTTTTGGTGATGGTTCAATGTTACTCGGGTGGCTTCGCCGACATTATCTTTAACGGTGGCGACCGAAAGAAAGGGGTATCGTCAGCGAATCGCTGTGGTTTCTATGCCACAGTTCACGACCGCCCCGCAGCTGGCTGCACACCCGACATCACCGAAGAAAACTATCAAGAGTACAGCAGCTTCTTTTGGGCGGCGATCCGTGGCAAGAGCCGCGTCGACGATCCCATTGAATCGGCCGATTACGATACCGACGGAAAAATAACTTTGGAAGAAGCGCACGCGTTCGCGCTGATCCACTCCTCGACGATCGACATTTCCGTCAAAACGTCCGAAGAGTTCTTGCGTGTTGTCAGTAAAACCGGTGACGGCAAGAACGAGTTGTTAACCGCTACGACTCCGTATGAGAGGCTGATGGAAAACGCCTCGGTTTGTGAGCGAACGGTACTGGATCGCCTGTCGGATGCACTCGGACTGGCGAAATCTGACCGAGACAATGAAGCCCAGACCAAGGCCTACGAAATCAGCAAAGAGAAAAAGAAACACAGTGACGCTCAAATGCAAAAGAGCTCGGAATATGCTGGTCTCGCCAAACAGATCGCCGCCTCTATCATCCAACGGTGGCCGGAGATGAGTAATCGCTGGCACCCCAATGTTTCAAAGATCATTGCCGAAGAAGAAGCTGAAGTCGTCAAAGCAATTCGAAGTCATCCGCGCTTTAAGCTGTTCGAGCAATTGGCGCTGGAGATAAACCAGCTTGGCGAAAAGACGTTCAATCTGGATCGCGATTGGGTGAAGTGTCAACGAATTAGAAGACTACTGACAAACGTCGCGCTTGCCGCCAATCTGGATCGCGTCGCCGATCACGAAACGCAACAGCGTTTCAAGGCGATGGTTCTCGCCGAACGGCAGGTCTTGGGTCGCCAAGCGACCGCTCCCTCCGCAGCAGTTGCGGTGGCCGCCCAAGATTGATTAATGAAGCCGTTGTCACAGAGCCGTTGTCACAGAGCCGTTGTCACAGAGCCGTTGTCACAGAGCCGTTGTCACAGAGCCGTTGTCACAGAGCCGTTGTCACAGAGCCGTTGTCCTTAGCTTAGGGCAATGGCTCGTGTGCTTCTTCCAGGTAAGTGTAGCCGCTCAAGGCCTGTTCATAGAATTTTGTGAAGTGTCCTGCTTCGACGTGATTAAGACGTCCTGCTCGCACAGCGTTTTCGACAGCCCGCTGCAATCGGTTGATCAAATCGCGGTCATCGATTTCGACATAGTTCAGCACTTCGCTAACGGTGTCCCCTTTGATCATCGAGTCCACCTGCACGTCGCCATCTTCGGTCATACTCACATGCGCGGCGTTTGTATCGCCAAATAGATTGTGAAGATCGCCCAAAATCTCCTGATATGCACCGACGAGAAACGCGCCGAGGAAATAAGGCGAACCATCGAAAGCGTGGAGCCGCAAACTACGTTTGATTTCGCGACAATCGATGAAGCTATCGATCTTTCCGTCCGAATCGCAAGTGATATCTCCGAGTACGGCATGGTTCTTCGGTTCCTCGTTCAAACGGTGGATCGGCAAAACCGGAAACAGTTGTTTAATGGCCCAACTGTCGGGCATCGATTGGAAGAGCGAGAAGTTACAAAAGTATGTTTCCGAAAGGAGCCGATCGAGTCCATCCAGTTCCTCCGGCGTGTATTCTAGTTCCCCGGCAACTCGACGAATTCGGCGGCACACTGCCCAAAACAAGTTTTCCACGATCGCCCGGTCGTGGAGAGACAGGTGACCGGTGCTAAATAGGTTGGTCGCCGTTTCGAGAGATTCCTGAGCATCGTGGTAACTCTGCAAGACATTTCGCGGCGTAATGCTCTCGAATGTTTTGACCAAGTCGCGAAGCGGGCGCGGCGACTCCTCAGAAACTCCGCTGATATCGACGTCATCACTGCCTTGCCCCGACACACCGAGTACTCCAAAGACGAGAACGGCGTGATAGGCAGCAATTGCCCGGCCACTCTCGGAGATGATATTGGGATGCGCAATACCCGCGTCGTCACAAACCGTCTTGACGTGTTTAACAACGTCGTTCGCGTATTCGTGCAACGTGTAGTTCACACTCGATTCAAAATTCGACTGCGATCCGTCGTAATCGACACCCAATCCGCCACCGATATCGAGGCAATTTAAACCTGCACCCTGGTGTACTAGATCGACGTAAATTCGAGTGGCTTCAACCAACGCGGTATTCACGTGACGAATATTGGTTATTTGGCTGCCTAAATGAAAATGCAACAACTGAAAACAATCGAGCATGTCGTTTTCTCGGAGGACTTCAACGACGTCGAGCACTTCCGAAACCGTGAGGCCAAACTTGGAGCGAAATCCGCCTGAAGCTTGCCAGCGGCCAGATCCTCGAGATGCCAATTTCACTCGCACGCCGATCTGCGGCCGAACTCCCACTTTGCGCGCATACCGCAAGACTAATTCGAGTTCGGTGAATTTTTCGACAACCGGAATTACTTGCCGACCGATTTTTTGGGCCAACATCGCCATTTCGATAAACTCGGCGTCCTTGAATCCATTGCAAATTATTGGCGTTTCCAGTTCGCCCATTGCAACCACGGCAAGTAACTCGGGCTTACTTCCCGCCTCAAGTCCAAATCCATATTCGCGTCCAAAGCGAATGACGTCTTCTAGGACTTGCCCCTGTTGGTTAACCTTAACGGGGAAGACGCAGGTATATGCGCCATTGTATGCGTGATCCGCGATAGCATTGGAGAACGTGTCGTGAATCTCCTTCATGCGATGCTGTAGCACATCGTTGAAGCGAATCAGCACCGGAGCGTCGAAACCTCGCTGCTGAAGTCGATCCACGATTTCTTTCAAATCAATGCTTCGATCGGGATCTTTAGAGGGGTGAACAGTTAAATGGCCTTGCTTATTTACGCTAAAATAACCTTTGCCCCAACGCTCAATATTGTAGACCTCCAGCGCGTCTTCGATCGTCCATCGATCTATTGATTCTCCGAGCATATCGGGACCCTAGCCTAAGAACGTAAGTATCTAAGTACCAACTAACCATTTGACTTGCCTGCGGACTCAGCCCTGCACAAAGCAACTCGAAATCATAACCCAAAAAACCTGTGGCGATAGATCCAAAAAAAGGCAGTCGTGGATGAAGATTACATTGAATTGGAATGTCGAGCCACTGGCAACCGTTTTTTACTTGCTGTTGGCTAACTTAGAAATCGAGCCGGAGCCACCGAATTTCGCGAAGATTCTTTGGGAAAGCGGGAAAACGCCGCCCAAAATCAGCGATCTGGCGCTCGCATATCTAACGGACGAACCAACGGAACCGGCAGTTTCCCGCATTGAGGATCTAAGAGCTGCCTGTAGTGCCGCTTGGCCGCATTTGGCTGCCGAACTAAGTTCGCGGCAGCGCCCACTTCGCGAGCAATGGGAGGCCCGCGGCCCAGGCATGATTCACTTTCTTTCCCAACGGCAGTTACTCCCAGCTGGCGACATAGAATTACCCCTGTACCTGCTCAAGCCACTCGTCGGCGGGGGTGGCTTTGCAATAAACTCGCCCCGCCCGCTTGTCGGATTTGAAGCTTTGCTCGCCAACCCATCAGTGCTGGTCCCGGAAACTGTTCGACTGTGCTGGTATGTGTTGCAAGCCGTCACTAAAAACGACCCGGAAGAACTCTTGGCCTGGGCCATTCACGCAGGCCAAGCCGTTGAGTTCTGCCGTACCGATGACCGAACGCTCGGCGAAATTGAATCGCTTTGGCGGCTGGCCGCATACGACGTCGACCTCGCACATTCCATGCAAATGTGGCAAGATGCAAACGCCTAACAACATCAACGCTTAAAAACATCACTGTGAAATCACAAGCCATCACGAGTTATCTCACTATGAGCCCCACTCTTTACCGACTGTACGCCCGGACTGTCTTCTATCCAACACTGATGTGGAATATGCTTCTCGGTCGATGGATCGGAGTACGACGATGGTGGGACCGTATTAATTCAGGAATCATACTCGGTGCACTTCCGCTGCGTCGCGACGTCGTCAACATGCACAAAGATGGTGTGCGGGCAGTTGTGAATACCTGCGAAGAATACGCCGGACCAGTGAAGGAATACGAACGACATGGAATCGACCAATTCCGCATGCCAACAATCGATTTCACTCACCCCAAACTCGAAGACGTCGAAGCGGCTGTCGAGTTTATGAAGCAGAACATTGATCGCGGCGAAACCGTCTACGTGCACTGTAAAGCGGGTCGAGCGCGCAGCGCCACAGTCGTGCTTTGCTATCTCATTGCGTGCGAGGGTATGACGCCCGAAGAAGGACAAAAGTTTTTGCTCGAAAAACGGCCGCACATCAACCCTCGTTTGACGCAGCGACCCGTCGTCCAAGAATTCTATGCAAAACACGGCGGGCTAGAAAAAACCACCGACGCCACAGAATGATCTAGTCGCGACGCGCATGTTAGTCGCTGGAACTTGTCAGTTCCGTTCGAATTGCCTGCAGCAGTTCGCGAAGATTGCGAGGATTTTGCCCGAAGTCTCCTTTGCCTATGCGAGACTGACTTTGAGCCTCGACCGCAATACGATTTTCGTCGCGACTAGAGATCGTGACTTTCACGTCGTCCTTGTAACCGACCAAGGCACTTGTGCGGATGAGGTGCAATGTTTGCGGCGGAGCAGTTTTGATTTCGGCGACTTCCCATCCACTGCGGTTCGCAGCAAACTTTTTGATCGCGGCGACGACTTCTTCCGGCGAACGACTGGTGACGATGGGACGCTGCCGTGGATCCTCTGCATTTTCGGAAGTTTCCGCGAAATTCGTCGACAGATCGCGACTCCAGTCCTCCACGTATAGCATTGGTAATATGCATACGAATAGCGCGAGCACGGCGATAGCTATCGCGAGATAAATCATCGATTGCCTTCGACTCTTTTTTACTGAAACTGCCTGCTGTTCAGTCATTGAGAGATCACTTCGAACCTGTTCCAATATGAAACGGTAGCCCACGCCAATGCGTGAGATTTGCCGTGCTGATGACATTTACGCGACGTGAATTTCTCACGTGTTGTATGTTATACGCATGGAAACCCACAAGTGAAGTACTTTTGCGCTCATAAATCGCCATGTCTTCTTTGTTTGAAAATGCCGAAGCCGCCAATCGCAAGCGAGTTCAACCGCTCGCAGCGCGAATGCGCCCACAAACCCTCGAAGAATTCTCCGGCCAACAGCATTTCCTCGGCGAAGACAAACTTCTTCGACGACTACTGACAGCCGACCGACTTGGTTCGGTAATTTTCTACGGTCCACCCGGATGTGGAAAGACCACACTCGCTAGGCTCTTGGCAACTGCTAGCCGCAGTAGGTTTCGCCAACTGAGCGCAGTGACAAGTGGGGTAAAAGATGTTCGCGAAGTGCTGGAACAGGCGCGGCGGGAAGTCTCGACCGGCGGGAATCGCACACTGCTGTTTATTGACGAAATCCACCGGTTCAATAAATCACAACAGGACGCTCTGCTACCAGACGTGGAAGACGGAATTATATCGCTAGTCGGAGCGACTACATCCAATCCATTCTTCGCCGTTAATTCGGCGCTCGTCAGCCGCAGCCAAATTTTTCAGTTTGAACCGCTGGACGTCGACAGCGTCAAGGACTTACTCAATCGCGCGATCCAGGACCCGATCCGCGGTTTTGGCCGAGAAGACATCAACATCGCCGACACCGCCCTGAGATTCTTCGCGGAGGTTTGCGATGGCGACGCGCGACGGGCACTGACAGCTTTGGAAATCGCGATCCTGTCCAGCAACCAGCGCCCCCTAGAAATCACGCTCAATCTGGCGCGCGAGTCCGTGCAGCGAAAAGCAGTTCAATACGACGCCGATGGCGATGTGCATTACGACACGGCGAGCGCATTGATCAAGAGCATCCGCGGGAGCGACCCTGACGCTGCGTTGTATTGGCTTGCGTGCATGTTAGAAGGAGGTGAAGACATTCGCTTCATCACTCGCCGGTTAGTAATCCTGGCGAGTGAAGATGTCGGCAACGCGGATCCTAATGCGTTGACCTTGGCGGTTTCGTGCATGCAGGCTTGCGAGTTTGTGGGTTTGCCAGAGTGCCAACTGCCGCTTTCGCAAACTGTCAGCTATTTGGCCTGCGCGCCAAAATCGAATTCAGCCACGGCGTCCATCGCCGCCGCTCGCCAAGATGTTCGGGAGGGCCGCGTCATCCCTGTCCCCATCCACTTGCGGGATAGCCACTACCGTGGAGCCCAATCGCTGGGGCACGGTGACGGCTATCAATATTCTCACAACGAAGACGATGGCGTCGCTAGCCAGGATTACCTGGGAGTCGATCGTGAATACTACCATCCCGTCAACCGTGGCTACGAAGCGGAACTGGCCGAGCGACTTGTTGCGATTCGCGAGAAACTGAAAGCGGCGAAAGAACCGGATAGTTAGCAGACGCAGAGAGACTGTCTGTTAGGGCCGACGAACTGAGTGCGGAAGTGACCATGTGGGCCCCGGATTGCTCTCGGATCGCTCCGGGAATGCTCGGCGAAAACAACTCCAACGCTAGCACTCAAAAAAACTGATCTAGGACGAAATCGGCCGTTGGCGTACCATCTCGCAGACGAAGGAATAGGTCCGTTCGAAAACAGTAATCCACAGTGGATCGTCATGGAGGACGAAAGTGGACACTCTAAAAACTGCCGTTGTAGTCGTATTATTGATGGCCGTCCTTTACGGTGCCTGGGTGGTGCTCAATGGCGAACCCAATCAGCAACCGTACATGCCTGGTGCTGGAAATTGGCAAGCGAGCACCGAACCAAATGGTGGCCCACAAGTGGAAATTGCTGGCGGTGCCTTCACTGGAACTGAGCTTCCCAATGAGGCGGCAACCGTCCAGGCCAATCAGCAGCAACAATTTGCTCCAGGCAACCTCGGCGGCAACAACGCAACCGCTCCTGGCCCCGTTGGCTTGAATCCTGCTGCCGCGAGCCCACAAACTGGTGGTCCCTTGAATCCACCGCCATCGTTCAACGGGGATTCGTTCAACGGGGATTCGTTCAACGGGGATTCGTTCAAGAATAACACTAGTCCGGGACTGGCCCCGCCAACGAACGAATTGGGTCTGGCGCCACCGATAGGATTTCCCGAACTTGGCAACACTTCCACTGATCCGACATCGCCACAATTCGGTCTCCAAAACAGCAACTCGGCCGCAAACACGTTGGCTACTAATGACTTTTCAAATTCCAATGATCCAATCTCTGCATCGCCGAATGTTGCTGCGACCAATCCTGATCGAGGCAACGGATCGATAGGCGCGTCAAATCAACTGACTGATGACCCCCAGTGGACGTCGGCGATGGCTCAAATTCAGGCTAGTCTTTGGCGTGAAGCTTTGTTTACGCTTTCGTTGATGTATCAGCGGGAAGACTTGGATGCTCAGCGGCGCCAAGAGGTTGTCCAGTTGCTCAATCCATTGGCGGCGAAAGTAATTTACTCCCGCGAACATTTGATGGAGCCAGCGTATCGGGTGGTTGGAAACGAATCGTTGCAAGCGATCGCTGAACAATTCAAAGTGCCTTGGCAATTGCTGGCGAACATCAATGGGATTCAGGACCCAACCGTCGTACTGCAAGGAACGGAACTAAAAGTAATGCGTGGCCCATTCCGGGCGGAGGTCAACTTAACTCAGGGTAACGCAGGTCAATTGACTCTCTTTGCCGGCCGACTTTACGCTGGACAATTTGACGTCACATCGGGCCAGGACCCGGCTCCCTCAGCGGGCGAATTTCAAGTGCAACGAAAAGAACCTGGAAAGAACTACTTCGTCCAGGGTGGCCAGACGATTCCAGCCGGGCACGCCAGCAACCCCTATGGGTCCGTCTACATCGACCTCGGTCAATTGTCGATTCACGGCAGCTCGTTGCAGGCCTCGTTCGACACCGTCAACCTAGGCTGCATCAGCCTCAGTCCCAAAGACGCCGAAGACGTTTACGGAATCCTGTCTAGAGGATCTACGGTCCTCATTCGGCGCTAAGCGTTTGGAGTTTAGAATCGATTTCGCACAATGTTAAACCGCATGGCCGCGATTGCGCGCAGGCGCTCGCATGTTTAGTTTAGTCGCCTCGCCCCTCCCCGATTCGCACATGGTTAGCTAAAATCAGTGCACAAAGAGTCACTGTCAGGCCGTGTAATGGGAGATTGGGATGTACGATAAACAAGCGCTAATCGAATTGGTTCGAGAAAAATCGTTGGAGTTCGGCGAATTCACTTTGGCATCCGGAAAAAAAGCTCACTATTACCTCGATTGTCGGCAGGTAACTCTGGACCCCAAAGGAGCCAACTTGATTGGCACCGGAATCCTCGAACTATTGGGCTCAGACCTACCCGATGCAGTCGGCGGAATGGCCATCGGCGCGGACCCTATCACTGCGGCGGTTATCACATTGGCTGGCCAGCAGGATAAACCGATTCGTGGGTTCATCGTCCGCAAAGAGGCGAAAGAACACGGCACAGGCCGAGCCGTCGAGGGCCCAGTGCAGTCTGGCGACCGCGTTGTTATCGTCGAAGACGTCGTTACCACCGGTGGCAGTTCACTCCGAGCCATCGAGCACGTCGAAGCCGCGGGACTAACCGTCATTGGAGTCATCGCCATCATCGACCGCATGGAGGGGGGCCGCGAAGCGTTTGCCGCAAAAGGTTACGAGTTGCAGACCTTGCTGACCATCGCCGATTTCGGTATCGAGCCGGTTGCAGCCAACTGAACTTCTGCCAACTGAACTTCTGCCAACGACAGCTTAGATAACGCGCGGGAATAGGATTGGTCGGACTGGTCGCGCGACTTCGTCAGCGCGTTCGAGCGGACGACGAGCGGCGCTAGTCCTCCATTCGTATTTCCAACACGTCCTTGGAAAGTAGTTTTGCCTGTTGAATAATGCCCTCGCGACGCTGGTGTAATTGTGAAGCCAAGGGGACGTTTAAAATCGGCTCCAACAACTGCATTGCCTCACTGGGGCGTTCGGATTGCAGCGAGTGTTCCGCAAGCAACATTCGAACCTCGATTGCCCGAGCTTGAAACCGCTGCAAGTATTCTTTGAGAAACGGCACACATTCATCCATTTGTCCTTGCGAACGCAGCTGCTGTACAATCGTTAGCAGCTCCTGTTCGGTCCAATGAGCCTTGCCGTCCGCGACGCGAACCTTCAAGAACAGATCAATTGCCTCTTTCGTTCTGGCTGCTTGGAGGCACGTGCGGACCTGCTCTCGCATACCGGCGAGTCGTTCCTCCATTTCTGTCGACGTTTCCGTCGGTGGCGGTCGCCAATTTCCGCCCTTCAGATCCTCCCACCAATCCTCACCAAGGCTCCGGCTAAAGATGTCGTACCCTTCGCAATCCACCCAATTCCGCCTGACGAATACAATTCCAAGAACAAGGCCAGGCAACACACCCAACAGATGCAATAACTCGCTGCCCATCTCGAATCGATTGAGTGCCAGGAAGAGGAGGTCGATTCCAAAATAGAAAAAACCAACGCTGAGGAGATTTACTTCGAATTCATAGGATCGGTAATAAATGATCCAGATGAAGTTGATGTTGTTAGTTGGAGCCCAGATAACCGCGACAGCAAGAATCCCCATGATCGCTCCAGAAGCACCAAGTGCTCCGCCGCCTTCGGAAAGCAACATCAACGTCTGCGAGCTGAATGACTCAACGGCTCCGAGCAGCAGATAGACGCCAAAGAATTTCCACCAGCCAATTTTTCCTTCCACGATCAAACCAAAGATCAACAGGAAAACCATATTGCCGAGTAGATGGACTATACCTTGATGTAGAAACAGGGATGTAATCCACTGGCTGGGATGATAACCATTCCCGAAGGCAAGAATGTATGGCTCTGCTTCAAAGTAGCCAGCAAACTCACATACAAAGGCGACTACGTTGACAGCGATCACGCCGACGGTCGCTATCGGATAATGATACAGTGGAGCGTCAGTGCCAGTCGGGATTATCATGAAGAGAATCGCCCTTGAAACCAAATTCCAGGCTATTTAATGGACAGTACTTCGGCGGTTAAAGCAAATTCTTGTCGAAATGCCGCCCGTTTGCCACCCTCTTACTCAGTCGGCAAACTCCGCCCAGTACGAAACTCCTTTGACCGCGTCGCTACGCGCCGAGTTGCAAACTGCGACGCAACCGCTACTCCCTGGCGCAATGTCTATCCGCCAAGTCGTATTATTGGTACAGCTACCCAACCGCACTCGGAATTGCCAACGCCGCCCGCAGGGATTCCCACACCGGAGCTTTGCCACCAGACTGCACGATGAGACATTCTCAGAGCAAGCCGATGGATTAGCCACCTCGAGACGATAACTCCTCTGACGCGAAACTGATACTCTCCCAGGCGGAATTTTGGATGCTCGGAGACGATTGTTGGTGGTTGATTCTTATCACCCGGAAGCGCAGTACTACAACCAATAATCGTTTTTGACGTCGAAAGAGAGTAGAGGTGCTACGGCGCCATGGAAGAAGAGAAGTGGCAGGATTTGAGCAGAGAGGTTCAATCGGCCGCTACAGACTCAGGTGTTTTTTTCAACATGAAGTACATCGTGATTTGACTTTTGCGGGTTCACAACACCTTCGTCTGGCATGATTGGGATGACATGACTAATACCGGTTACCAAGTTCGTCTCACAACTGGCGACCATATTTTTCATGATAAAGAAAATACTAAGATAAGGAGATCTTGTTCAACGTGAGACATTCAAAAAGATGGGCGCCCGGCGGGCCCTCTGAAATCAAAACCATACTCCTCGCCGACTTTCGATAGGAGTATGGAAAACAGATCAGTTTTTTCGGCAAACTGCCTGATAACGCAACAGAGATTCTCCAACGAGTCGAAGTCGCAACGGTTTCAAGTAGAGATGTCGTGCGACAGTTTCTGCCACAGTACGAATTGACAACGAGCCTTCACATTTTTCAAATTTAATACAAGACTCAGCGACAATTCATCTGGGGTAGCCACGACAAGAGATGTTGGAAACGAAATGAACTTGTGGAAGTTTTAGAGTGCTAGGCTGATGCTGACTCCCTAATATTCGAAAAACCCACTCAAGTTGACTTCGTCTACTCGCGAAAACTCAACAAGAACATGCATACTGGTAAGCTGTAGGACGTTACGCCGCCGAGGTATCGTTCCACAGCAAAAACTTGCAGATTCAATGTACCTCGCTTCGCAACTATTCATTGAATGCTGCATCAAGTGACCACCGATCGATTATTTTCTCGACGAATGTTACTTGCTCGGAACATGCCAGTATGCTGTTCTTTGTTGTTTCTCTTTTTCGCAATGGTGATGGTTCTGTTCTCACAGCACCAATCGACAACACTGCGAACCAGCTTCCTCACTTCACTTCAACACTGATCACTCCTCGGTACTATTGCCGTTTGTATTTTGTCATTTTGTTTTCGGCACCGTCTCTCGCTCTCAACAAAAAAACCTCGCTCAAAAGAGCGAGGTTTGATTTGTTTCGACTTAAGCCAGACGCAGCGCGGCGTCAGCATTTACGCATTTGCTTTCGTTCGCGATTCGCGAAGACCACGGCTGAGAATGTCGCGTAACAGCGGCGAGAAATCTTTGTACTTCACTTGGTCTGGCGCGCCGGCCGCGTATTGATATATGGCATCTCGTGGCTTTTTCCCAAGTGCAATCAACGTCGAACTGACGGTTCCTCGCTCTTTGCCTCGCATTACCATGCTCGCGCGACCAGGAGGCGATGGAGCGCGGGCGAATACCTTGCTCGCCACAGCCAGGAATTTCACTGGCGAATCGAGTGTTTGTAGTGTCAGCAATCGCCGGCAAAGCTTGACTCGGTCATCCCGAGGATCGTCCAAATCGCGGCTGCCAATAATGCTCAAACCAGGATTCAACTCGACGACTTCAATTTGGTCGCCTCCGTGAACTACCCAACCTTGGTTGAAATCGGCACAGACGAAGTTCACTCCATCGTACTTATTTGTCGAAAGTTCTTCCATCGCAACATTAACGGCTTGTCGAGCCGAAGTGCACCGCAATAGATCTCTAGATAATGCTCCGCGCGATCGCGGGGCCAACGGCGGAATCAACTTCATCCGATTACTGGCTGCTACAAACAGGCCATGTTGGTTGACGCCCAACCACGTGCCACCACCTTGCTGATCGATTCCGCTGAGTACTCTCGGCTTGCCCGACTGAATTGAGGGTAACTGGGTCGGCCGGTCGTAGTACTCTTCGCGGTTTGCCGCAACGAGAATAGGGGACTCGGGTACAAGTTGATACTGGATTGCCAATACGCACATAGTGATAACTAACTTCGTGTTAAGGTTTTATGAACAAAAAGACGGTTGGCGGTGGCAATAACTACGATCGGTCGTCAAGCAAGTTGGGTTCGACGTGGTAAACGCGTTTTAATCGCAGGCGAAGCCTTCGTCGAGAGAACGTAAACTTCGTGTTCATATAGCGTTAGATCGTATATTGTGTTGAACGTGACCGCCAAGCGATCGTTCCTCGAGTAATGTATTCGTTATTTCACCCAGGTAACACCCCCGAACAGGGGGATGTGCCATGGTTTTTCACCTTCCGCCCCCAACTAACTGGTTTTTGCAGCCTTCTTTTAACTGCCTCAAGATGTAAGCGTAACCATTGAGTACAGTTAACAAAAACCGGTAAAACAGCACGTCGTCGATGTCTTTTACCCAACCGGAAAAAGAATTACCCCGCAACCAAAATTTAAGGTGCTAGCTAACTGACTCTTGCGGATATGAGGATGAGAATGTCGGTAGCTGGGGTAGTATCGGTAAAGTTTAAAGTTGTCTCTACCGCGATTTATGGGCAATTTGATATAGTAAGTTGATATATTAGTTGAGGCTTTCCAGAAGTTTTGGTCGGACTCCTTCGATCTAAAGTTCGTGATCTCCCTCATTCGCCTCTAATCTCGTCGTAGTTCTATTCGGTGCACAGGTGGTTGGAGGGTCGAAGAGAATGCAACGAAGCGAACCTATTTTGGTCGACTGACAAATTACCGAGAAGTTACTGATGTTCACAGGACACCCGCCACTTAATGTCATCCTCGCTTTCACACGATGAAGCCAACCGGGCGTCAGCTCGATTGCGCCGACAAGCGCATCGCGAGCAACCGGAGTCCCATACTTCCATGGATCAACCTGCCCCACAGATCGGCAACAGTGGCCGTAGCCGAATGGGCCGACTGACTGGCGTACAGATCTTGGCGACTGGCTCCTACGTCCCCGAGCCGATTGTCCGGAACGAGGACTTGGCCGAGCTGGGTTACAATGCCGACTGGATCATCCAACGAACCGGGATTAGCCAGCGTCGCAAAGCCGACTCCAACACGGCGACGAGCGATCTTGCGTACGAGGCAGCGATCCGATGTTTGCGGCAGGCCAATGTTGGCGTGAACGATGTCGACATGATCCTCGTCGCAACGATGACGCCAGACACCCCGATGCCGTCAACTGCGTGCTATTTGCAAAAACGGCTCGGCGCTCTCGCCCCGGCGATGGACATCAACGCTGCCTGCGCTGGCTTCATGTACGCCATGGTCACCGGTATGCAATTCGTCGCGACTGGCACTTGCAAACGAGTGTTGGTCGTCGGAGCCGACGTGATGTCGCGCACGGTTGACCCAGAAGACCATAAGACTTTCCCGCTGTTTGGCGATGGAGCCGGAGCGGCCTTGCTAGGTCCCGGCGAAGCGAATCAAGGACTGCTCTCGTTCACCCTTGGTTCCGAGGGTGATTTTGGTGAATACCTTTGCCAGCCCGCCGGTGGCAGCCGCGAACCGACCACTGCAGCGTCGCTCGCCGAAAAACGTCAGTTTATTCAAATGGATGGTCGAGCAGTCTTCAAATGGGCGGTCAGACTTGTCGCCGACTCCGTACAAGACGTGTTAAACCACGCCAATGTTACTGCTGCGGACGTCGATCTGCTCGTACTCCACCAAGCCAACTTCCGCATAATCGACGCCGCCGTACAAGACTTGGGAATTGATCGCGAGAAAGTCGTGGTCAATCTTGATCAATACGGCAACACCTCCGCTGGCAGCATCCCGCTGGCTCTCGACGAAGCCAACCGCCAAGGTCGCGTCAAAGCTGGCGACAAAATTCTACTCTGCGGCTTCGGCGGAGGCCTTGCCTGGGGCGGCGCTCTGGTTCAGTGGTAGTGGTCGCGCTCGACCCAGATCAACTCGACCCAGATCAACTCGACCCAGATCAACTCGACCCAGATCAACTCGACCCAGATCAACTCGACCCAGATCAACTCATCTTAGCCCGACGAATTCAGATCAACGAGTCTAACTCGTCCACCATCTTGTCAAAGTGCTTTAGTGCCGTATCGACGGGTTCTGGTCGTTCCATGTCAACTCCCGCGTCGCGGAGCAGATCGAGTGGATGTTTAGAGCAACCGCCTTTGAGGAATCCCAAATAGTCCTTCAGCTGTTGCTCGCCCCCGGTCAGAACTCGCTGGGACAATGCAATGGCGGCCGACAATCCCGTCGCGTACTTGTAAACATAGAACGCTCGGTAGAAGTGTGGAATGCGCAGGCACTCGAGCGACAGCTCATCATCAATTCTGAACTCTGGTCCGAAGTACGCTTCCAGCAGCTCGCGATAGACGCTCTTGAATGCGTCAATCGTCAGAGGCTCGCCCTGCTCTGCCATTTCGTGTGTAATTTTCTCAAATTCGGCGAACATTGTTTGCCGCAAAATGGTGCCGCGAATTCCATCGATCTCACGATTTAGCAGATAAGCGCGTTCGCGATCATCGGCAGCTCGATCCATCATGTATTTGCTCAACAATTGCTCGTTGAAGGTACTGGCAACTTCGGCGACGAAAATCGTGTAGTTGTAGTATTCGAACGGCTGATGCTTGGACGAATAGTAAGAGTGCATTGAGTGTCCGGCTTCGTGAGCCAGTGTGAAGACGTCGTCCAATACCTCTGGTTTGTAATTCATCAGGATGTAGGGATCGCCGTCAAACGTTCCGCAACTGAACCCGCCGCTTTGCTTGCCTTGATTGGGATAGCGGTCGCACCATCGACCCGACAATCCTTCGTTCATGATGTCGCAGTATTCGCTACCCAGTGGTTCCAGTGCGCCAACACACAAACTGACCGCTTCTTCCCACGGGCGATTCGTTTCGAGATCGTTGAGAATCGGCACATAGGTATCGTAGTGGTGAATGTCGTCTAGCCCCATCTTGCGTCGACGAACATCGTAATAGCGATGCAGGGCGGGCAGATTGTTGCGGACGGATGTGATCAAGTTGTCGTAGACTGACTGCGGGACGTTATCAGGAAATCGCGATTGTTCCAGGCAGCCTTCGTAACCGCGGGCCCGCGCGTAGTAAACATCCTTCTGAATCGAACCGCTCAGCGTTGCCGCCAACGTGTTTTCGTGGGCTTTGAATTGTTGGTAGTACTGCCGAAAAGCATTTTCGCGGACCGAGCGATCGGGCGAGATCAGGAACTTCATCAGCGTCGAGTTACCCAACTCGACTAATTCACCATTCTCGTCTTCGACGTTACCAAACTTCATATCCGCATCGTGCAACTGGCGAAAAATCTTGCCGGCCGCAGACGACATTTCCGCTTGCAGTGCCAATAGCGACTCTTCTTTTTCGCTGAGTGTATAGGGTTTGTAGCGGAGAATCCTCTCCAGCAGCAGACCGTAGGGTTCCAGGACCGGAGTTTCCAGCCATTGCTTCATCGTCTCATCGGGGATCGCCATTAGTTCCGGGCGAATGTAACTAGCCAACTGCCCCGCTTTGGCAGCGATATTTTGGAAGCGTCCTATCATTCTTTGATAGTCGCTATTGGTCTGGTCCTCCGCAGTCTTCAGGAAGGCGTAGGTGCCCAAATGTTCGCCAATGCGATCCAACTCGGAATCGAACTTGAGACACGCGGCGAGCGTCTCGGCACTTTCTCCAAGTTTCCCCTGAAAATCGGCTATCCCTTGAATCTGCTCCTCGAACTTCTTAAACCCAGCTTCCCAGGCTTCGTCGTTCTCCACCAAACTAGATAAATCCCAAGTGTCATTCGTCTTCACTTCCGTTCGCGGGGGCAGTTGCTTCACTGTGCTCATCGCAGATCCTTCCGAGTTTTGGCTTTTAACTCTAATTTCATAAGTTGTGAATTCGACACTATTGTGGTGAACGTCGCCATTTGTGACAAGAAGAGCACATTCGTGATTTTCGCCGCAACCTTCATGAACTCGGTGCCCGCGGGGCGGCATTTTCGCCGCGGGTGGCAAGGCAGCGAATCGGGTGGTAGGTTGAATCTATACCGTATCCTTTTTCAGACAAACGAGCCACATGGATTCAGAACCACTGTCAACGGATTCAGATCCAGAGATCCAATCGAAAGCGACACCACTTCGAGCGGCACCACTTCGAGCGTCAACACTTCGAGCGTCAACGTTGACCGATGCGCAGTTGGTGTCCCGTGGTCACATCATGTATTGGATTATCGCAATGATAATTCTAGTGCTCGTGGTTATCGGCATGTCCGTTTCGGAACCCGCAGCCCCTCAGAGCTTCGGAACGGTGCTCAACCTCGGCCTGCTCTACCTAATCTGGCAAGGAAACAATATCGCCCGTTGGATCATGGTAGGCACTTTCTCACTACTATCGACCGTCCTGATCTTAGTCGCGTCCGCTCAATACAACCCAATGGGACTCGTCATCGGCGTGGTTTTGATGGTTGTGCCCATGCTGTTGATGACCGCCAGCGTAAGCGTCTGGATGGCCGACCGTCGAGCCGGGTGGAAGGCGTATGTCATTGAGAAAATCAAAAAAAAGTAATTGTGTCGCGCTGTTTCGTCGCGCTGTTTCGTCGCGCTGTTGTATTGCGATTTTTAGTCGCGCTGTGTGTCTACATCGTCCGAATGCTGCACCACTCCGCCGATGTCACCTCGCGCAGCCAGCCAGTGTCGGTCACCTCGAGCAGCCAGCCAGTGTCGGCCAATGGTTGCTATTGAAACATATTCCATTCCTGTTCCTCTATTGTTGAATACTATTGCAGTACTTGTGATTTACTGCAGTTTTGTCATTTCGAAAAGCTGTGTAGCTTGCGGACCGAGAAAGCCTTCGAAGCGAACTGAGTTGCCGGCGGCATCGAAAACTTCGCCGCGTTCGGCTAATTCAAAGTAGGCGTAGGCCCAAGGCATTTTGGCAGCTTGTCCGTCGATCGTTACGTCGACGTCAATAACGACGGCCTCGGTCGCGGACTGCCGCAGTTTTGAACCGACAGCACCTTCGACTTCCGTTTTCATCGGAATGCCAGCCGCGGAAAGCGCGGCAATCGTCTTGTCGATATCGCTCAGTTCCGCCACCCCGTGAGAATTGACTAACGAGGTAAAATGATTTACATCGTAGCCATGCACGGCGACCCAAGCACCGTATTGGCTTTCGCCATTCAACAACTCGACATCTTCCTTCGCCGGCAACTCCCACGGTAGCTGGTGAAAGTAAGACAGGACTTCTTCGATCAAGCTGTCGACATCGCTGGTCGGTTCGTCATTAAGCGCATTAAGTGCCGATAAAGTTTCAGCGGCGATCGGTTGGCGATGCCCGTTGGTGAACGACTGTATGCAT
>JBLHLE010000004.1:0-23538 GCA_047620805.1 Pirellulaceae bacterium | reverse complement strand
TTCTCCAGTCCGACCCCGCCCAGTGGATGACGCGCACCGGACCCGCCGATGATCTTCGGCGCCATGTAAACATGTAGCTCGTCGATCGCGTCGGCGTCCAAGAATGAACCGAGGAGTTCGTTTCCGCCCTCCACCAAGACATTTGTAAATCCCCTGTTCGCAAATTCTCGCAGTGACTGCACGACCTTCTCTTCCGGTCCGCCAGCTAATTGCAGAATCTCAACGCCAAGATCGCGCAACGAGTTTAGCTGAGTTCCGTTAGCTTCATCGCCGCACACAACCAAAGTAGGATAATCCTTGGCGGTCGCGACAAGCTTGCTAGATTTGCTCAACGACGCGCGCGAATCAAAAACGACCCGCATCGCAACCCGCTGCCCCTCTGGTCGCGCCGTTAACATTGGATTGTCGGTCTCCACGGTACCTCGCCCCACCACGATAGCATCGACTCTGCCTCGCAATTGATGTACTTGAGCTCGAGATCGCTCGCCGGAAATCCATTGACTATGCCCAGTCGCACTGGCGATCTTGCCGTCACAAGTCATTGCCCATTTTGCAATCACCCACGCTCGCTGCTGTTGTATTTTCATCAAGTACGGCGCGTTCAGATAGCGCGCTTCGCTCTCCAGCAGCCCTGTATCGACGGTGATCCCGGCAGCGGTTAATAGCCTCAATCCGCCACCGTCTACCTGTGGAAACGGATCCCGTTGGGCAACCACGACTCTTGCAACTTGAGACGCTATCAACGCCTCGGCACACGGAGGAGTTTTGCCAGTGTGGCAACATGGCTCGAGCGAAACGTAGGCCGTCGCACCACTCGCGTCATCGCAACGAGCAAGAGCATTGACCTCGGCATGCGGTCCGCCAAAGCGCTCGTGCCAACCTTCACCAATCACCAATCCGTCGCGTACGAGCACGCAACCGACCATCGGATTTGGTTCGACAGCCCCCTCGCCCCGGCGAGCCAATTCAAGGGCCCGACTCATGTATTCTCGATCTGCGTTGTCAGACATCGCTGGCCATCAATTTGCGTACAAGCTAAATCTGTCACTAGTTTTATGACGTAAACTGACATTGTAACAAAATTCCCCTGTCGACGTCGTCGACGCAAGACTTCGGACCTGCTTGCCACCAACGTGCTCGACGGTTTCACCGCCGCAACTCCAGTGCTCGTAAACGGTCAAATCCTGCTGCGCACCAAAGAATACCTATACTGTATTGGCAAATAGAAATGGCTAAATAGGACGCCTGGCGGCCTGCCTAAAACCTACAACTCAGAATGCCCCGAGATTATACCTCGGGGCATTTTTTGTAGCGTGACTTCTCGAACGACTTCGCCTGCCATCCGTCGCCTGTCATCCGTCGTCGGCATTTCGACAATCATTCGCGAGCGCGACGGACCACTAGTCCATTCCCGGCATCCACAGCTTGGATTCGCTCTCGCCACCGCCTTGTGGCGGTCCACCGCCATCTGGAGTCCACAAGCCGGAATCCGCACCACCGTCACTTGGGTCTGGCGCCTGTCGCGGCATCGTCGGCATGCCGTCTGGCGAGATAACTTTGTATCGAACCAAAGTCTGGAACAATGCGTCGGCGACACCTGGATCGTTCATGTGCCGCGTCTGGATCGTCTGCACGAGTCGCTCGATCTCTTGAATCTCGCCCCGCATGAATCGTAGGTTTAGTTCGGCGAGCAATAGGTGCCCAACGGGCCCGTTGACTTTGGCTGCCGCTTCCTGAGATTTGATGATGTACTCAATTGATTTTGGGTCCTCGCCGTAGACCATTGACAGCGACGCGTAAACTTGGAAGTCTGGAAAAGTCGCGGCGCAGCTTTCTCGACCAGCAAGTTCAACTGCAAATGTTTCGGCCGCACCCAAGACCCGGAAACTCGTCGAACGTCGGAATCCCCAAATGAGATCTTCGTCGGACAATTTGGTTACATCGAGTCGGTGCATTCTGGCTAAAGGAACAGTGTGAATATCGAGAACATCGCCGGACACTAATTCTTCTGCAGGCAGCCCGAGATCGGTTCTCAGTCGGTTAAAATCGATACCCCACCCATTGGCGTCCGCTTGAAGTTCGAGGTTTTTAATGGTGGCCAGCAAACGCAGTCGATAGTCGCCATCGGATGCGACGTCTCGCGGCTTCTTGTTCCCGAGCCCTGCGGACGAAACGATCGGCCATTTCTCAAAGATGATTTTGTCTCGCTTCTCCGCGCTCAGCCTTTGTACGATCTCCTGATCAGTTCCGTCGGGGAATCGCCACCTCCACATCAACTGTTCCGATTCAGCGGGGACGTCACCAACAACTTCCTCACTTGGAGCGGAACTTGCCATGGGCCCCAAGACCTCTGCCGCCGAAGTCGTCTTCAACCAGAAGTCGTCCGACTTGGTAATCAACAACTCGACGCACGCACTGCGATCAGTTTGTTTTCCGAAAACCAACATCTCACCGAGGATTTCGGGAATGTTATCGATCGTCAGGGTCGCGTCCTCCGCTGGCATCGGCTTGTCCAACAGCAAGTAGACACCCCGCGGTGGTGGGCTTCCGTCGGTCGTCAGCTGCTGAGGATCAACGGGAACTGCCGAAACCCGTGGATGCGCCAAAAGATGCTCGTTCAACTTCTCGACGTCGTCGACGGTGTAGGTCAACTTTAGTTCGTCGTATTTTGGGATATCGATGTCGGGATCGAGCAAGTGGGCGCGAGATTCTAATTCGACGGCGTCGTCCTCAGAGATTTTGCTCGATGCCGCAACCTTGCGTATGGCCGCAACGTGCTCTTTCATCATGTCCAACATCCCGTATAAGCGAGCCGTGGGAATCAACAAGCTTGGTTCGCCGGGATATTTCTTGGACAGCTCTTTGAAGTGCTCTATCGCTGCGCGCCAACGTCCGCGATTCAAGTTGGGTACGATTTCGGCTTTATATTGTGCCGACCATTCGTGCTCGTCTTTCACTGGATAGTCGACGCCAAATTCCTTCAACAAGGTTGGCACTCGAGATGACATCCGAATGTTGTCCAACGCCTGGACAGAACGTTTAGCTTCTTCGCCTGCGGCTTCGGCTTGGACGGAGAGGTGCCCCAACGCGGCAGCAACGTGTCCTTGCGACAACAACAATTCACCAATGACTCCAAAAGCTTGAACGGCCGACGCGGTTAGCGTTTCCTCGGCAGCTTCGAGAGCGTCCTGAAGTTTGTCAATCGACGCTCGCGTGTCGCCCTCTGTGACGGCGATGACACACGCTTGTAGGCTAAGTGCATCACAGCTTTTTGGATGAGCGTTCACATAAGCTTCGCAAGTGGCTTTCGCAGCGTCCCACTCATTCAACTGCATCTCAACCTGTGCCTTCAAAGAGAGGTAGCTGGGGACTCCGGGATTCTCTTCCAACGCGCGACGAAGATGGTCTAGTGCGGCGACGCGCTGTCCGGATTCGAGTGCTCCGATGGCTTTTTCAAGCACGACAACCATTTCGGTTCCGCAACAGAATTTTATTTTTTTCCCACTTCCGCAAGGGCACGGTGAATATGCATCGAAGGCCATCGTTCTTTACTTTCGCAGCTGAGTATTCTGATGTCTGGAGTCCCGAGGAGTACTCCACGGTTTGAGTCGAGTGAAGGTGGCAGCGAACTCGTCCCAAAGATCGTGTCGCCGCAAGCAGAGCATCGTAGCAAACTTGCTCCATTTTGGCGAGGACCAGCAGCGCCGCAGAAATCCATGGAAATGAGATTACAAAAACGATTCCAGTGCTCAACGTAACTCGGGATTTTCGAGTTTGTGGCCGTGTCGTTCGAAAGACACGGCTTCAAAACGCGGGATCCAAGCTTCCACCGTGGCTATTTCCAGCTCGCGGTAAACTGAAATGGAACGTCGCGCCAGCATCCTCGTTGCGAGTCACCCATAATTGGCCGCCGTAGGCTTCGATGATAGTGCGACTGATCGGCAACCCCATTCCCAGACCTGCCGATTTCGTTGAGTAGAAGGGTTGAAAAACCTGATCCATTTCTTTTCTGCTGAGCCCCACACCGGCGTCCCGTACCGCCACATAGACACATGAGTCTTGCAGGTCGGTTCGAACCTCGATCCTTCGCTCGGAGGGCGGGCACGCGGACATTGCGTCCATTCCATTGTGAATAAGATTCACCAGCACCTGCTCGATCTGAATCGGCTCGGCAATGACCTCCAGCAGCTCGTCGCGTAACTCTAGAATCAATTCGCAGTTGCGCCGACGGGTTTCGACGGAGAGGATATCAGCCACGCTGCCGACGAGGTCGTTGAGGCTCACTTTTACAGGAGCGGGATCGGTTTTAGAAACGAAGCGACGCAAACTTCGAATGATCCCCGCTGCGCGAACGGATTCCATTGCCACTTGCTCTAAGACGTGCACGATCGATCCAATTTCGGATGTACCCGCTCGAACCCGCAGCAACATTCCGCTGGCGTAGTTCTTTATTGCAGCCAAGGGCTGATTGAGTTCGTGAGCCAAGCCGGTGGCTATTTCACCCATCGTCGCCAAACGCACGACGTGAGCCAGTTCAGCGCGATGACGCTGAGCCTCTTGTTCCGCGAAACGTCGTTCGGAAATATCGAGGAAAGTCACAACAGAGCCGGTGATCTCACCGTTGCGAACAACTGGATGCGACCAGAATTCCGCGGGGAAACTCGTGCCATCGGCGCGCCATAAGACTTCGTCATCGAAGTGAGTACCATGTCCCTGCTGAACCGCCTGGTAAATCCTGCATTCGCGCTCCAGATACGCCGTGCCATCTGCGTGATGATGATGGATGAGATTGTGCATGTTGCGACCAATCAACTGCTCCGCCGACTCATACCTCAAGAGTCGCACGCAAGCTGGATTCACAAACGTGCAGTTGCCCTCCAGATCTAGCCCATAGATAGCTTCAGCTGTGGAGTTCAACAACAATCGAGTTTGTTGCTCCTTCTCACGCAACTGCGAAGTACGCTGCTCAATTTGAATTTCGAGTTCTTTTGTCCAAGTAGCAGCAAGCTGCTCCTGCCGGCGTTCCTCGGTGATGTCTCTAAAAGTCGCAACGCCGCCGTGATTCACATTGCACTTGTCGATCACAGGGGTCCCGCGAACGCGAATTAAGATAGGCGCATCCAGGTTCGGATTGTGGACGAGCATTTCTACGTCGTGAGAATACTCCCCCCGCAATGCGCAGGCGAGCGGTAGCTCATTTGGAGGAAACGGAGTCACACCGTCCAGCCGGTAGAGCCCATAAAGCTCAGACCACTCCTCTTTCCCCGAATCTGTGACTTTAACTCCCAACACTTCCTCAGCCGCTCGATTGAACATCACCAGGCGACCGTTCGGATCGGCAACAGCAATTCCATCCGCCATGCTTTGAATAATGGCCTGCATTCGCGCTTCGGACTGAGTGAGCTTCTGGATCGTAGATTCCAATTCCGCAACGTGGGCTTGCAAAGCGGGCCCAGGTGAGTCCGCGGGAGCGCCCGAATCACTCGCGGGACGTGGCGGATCTATCGAATCGCTATTGGCCATTACATCCTCGCTGGCAATTTTGTTTTAAGTCGGCTCGTGGTCTTCAGGCGTCTTCAGGCGTCTTCAGGCGTCTTCAGGCGTCTTCAGGCGTCTTCAGGCGTCGGCTCGTTAAGTTAAAAGAATTAGCCGACGCCCTCAGTTCTATTTTCGGTTTTGTTGATTCAGCTCATCGATCAGAGTCTGAACCGCGTGCTGCAGCTCCACGGTTGTTTGCGCAATCTTCTCTCGCGGTTGCTTGCCGGATGGTATCGCTATCGGATCGCCGAACTTCATCGCGACTCGACGCCGCCCACGTATAGTCGGCAAGTCGAGGCCAAGAATGTCCTCTTCAAATTTGTCGAGCGTCTCGGCAATCCGTTCAATACTCGGTTCTCCAAGCAAATAGTCGCCGCGATAACTGTACAGCTGCATGACAAAGAACAGATCCGTCATTTCCGACTCGAACGTCGAGTTTTCAGTTTGAGAAAGAATCTCGGCAGCAGCTTCCGACGCGGGCACCGTTTCCGACGCGGGCACCGTTTCCGCTGAGGCTTGAGTTTCACGGGCATCCGCGGAAGCGAGCGTATTGGCAGCAGCTTGTTCGCCTCGGTCGCCCTGTTTATTGTCGTCCTGTTTATTGTCAGCAGTCTTATTGTGGGCAGTCTTATTGTGGGCAGTCTTATTGTGGGCAGTCTTATTGTGGGCGGAGCGGTTGCTCGCATCTTCGATAATATTCTGCCGCAACGTCTTTACTCGCTCGGGAGTATTTGCTGGTGACAGCAGCCCATGTCGCCGCTCCATGCGCACCAGAATATGTTCGATCAGGCCCTGTATCCGATCTCGCACCCGTCCTTTCTCGGTGTACCCGAAATAGTCGAGTTCTTTGAGTGCCAAGGCGGCTTCTGCCAAACGATGTATTCGCTCCGGAAGAGACATTTTGGTTCCGGTTCGCAAGTACAAGCGGTCCTCCAAGCGAGCCGTGAGTTCCAGCAAATGATCGGTAGGATCATCGACGTACCAAAACTTGACACCGCAGGGGAAAATCTCCACGGGGCGTTCGGCGCGCTTTGCCGCAGACATGGCGATCGCCACCGCTCCCTCGCGAAATGGCGTCACGTAGTCCGCCGTATGGTAAATGTCCCCCTCGGGAAAGATTACCAGCGGATGCGGCTCTTTCTGCAACACCTGGATTGCTTGCTTGAATGCCTGCCGGTCGTTTCCTTCGCGGTCGATGCTGAAACAACCCAGCCGCTGCATCGCCCACTTCTCGAACGAGCTACTCATAGCAAAGACTTGCCAAGCCGTCATGAAATACAACGGCTGATCAACTCGGTCGGCCGCCACATAAACGGCAGCCGAGTCGTAGTGGGCCGAGTGATTCGGGGTGATGAGAACGCCTTTGCCCGCGTCGACGGCACGCTTCATCAGGTCCGCATTCTGACAATCGAGCTCAACGATCTGCTGACCCACGCGCAGCTGTCGCCAGCGATACGACCGAGACAGACGGACCCACAAAGGATGTAACTTCGGCTCCCACCATTGCGGTGGCTTGCAATAAGGTTGACGATTCATATTTCCGCCAGAGAAAATACCAATAGCGATGAAGTGTCACTCACCCGCTATTCCTGCTCCCGACCACTGTCCGCTCGATCTCCGACAATTATCTGTCTTAGAAATTCGTAATGCAAGTGATCGGATTTTCGTCACCCCACTCAGTCACCCCACTCAGTCACCCCCCTCAGTCACCCCACTCAGGCACCCCCCTCAGGCACCCCGCTCAGGCACCCCCCCTCAGGCACTTTCAAGGTCACACCCTTCCTTGATTCAGGTCACTCGAGTTCACTCTGCTTCAAGGTTACTTCGTTTTTGGGCGATCGACTTCAATAGATCGTTTTGAGGTTGAGCGAATTTGTAGGTCCCCTCTTTCATTAAAACCGACTCCATTTTCACAAAGTCGACCTGTTCGGCGATTTCCGCAAGAACTTCCGCTCCAGGTAAAACATCGATTTGACGGTCGAAGGTCGCCCCCTCTTCGGCAACGGCGGTGTTCGTTGTTGGGGGGTTCGTTTGGATGTCGCTACCCGCCAATGCGCCAATGTACTTAGACACCGGATCAGAAGGCTTCTTCGTACCAGTGCTCGCAAAGACCATCTCTTGCTCTAGAGCCATTCCTTTGTCTGCCCAAAACTGCTGGTTATCGGCCCAGATCTGCTTGGCGTTTATCAAACCGACGTGCCCTTGTGCTGACTCGGAAAGTTGGGGGGCATGGGTCTCTGTAAAAACGTCGACCCGTGAAACAAAGATACTGTAGACACTCTTGTAGCGACTGCTATCGCCAAAGCGCTGTACACCGCGCCAAACGGCGTCCCGCGATGCTTGATACTGCCGCGGCGTGAACAACAGCGTGACGTTGAGGTTAATTCCTCGCGCCGCCAACTCTTCCAACGATTCAATTCCAGCCGCCGTGGCGGGTACTTTGATCAACCGATTCGTATGACCAGCCGACCATTTCTCGCCGAGCGCGATATACTTCTTTACACGCTCGTCGTGGGGCAGGTTGATTTGAGTATCTTCGAGTAGAGGATCCAATTCAAAGCTGACGTATCCATCATTACCGTTGGTTCGTTCCCAGACGGGCTGGAAGACTTCCTGAGCCTGCCGCACCAGCCGATCGGCGATCTCCCAAGCGATTACGTCATCGCTTTGCCCAGCGCGGATCAACTCCAATATCCATGAATCAAATCGGCCCGTTTTTAGCAAGTCGGCAATGATGACCGGATTTGATGTCGCTCCAGTGGCTCCCCACTGAAAGTTCTCAGCTACCAAATCGGGATCGACCGAATCGACCCACAGCTTTGTGGATGTGGCGAGAAGCGACTGAATAGCGGCGGGAGTTGAAGCTGCGATAGTTGCGTCTGACATGTTGAACCTCTTTGTGTTTTGCGTCGCTGCGCGGAAAACTCCGTGCCTGCAACGATCATCGGCAGTATTCTTTACCTGATTTACGTCTTCATCGCAAAACTCCCAAGGTGAAGCGGTGAACCGGAATAGGTAATCCGTTTATTCTGGTTAGGCTGGCGCTAAGGGCGAGTTTGGCGTAGACGAGAGTATCTGGTATTTGTAATCTATTACTCACTCAGTCTTTAGAAGGAACTCATGAACCAGAAATCGTTTTTCGCACGCCATGCTCTGACGATCCTAATGATCGTCTTCTTCCTCGTGCCCTTCACGTTGCGCGGTGCACGATACGCGCTGCAACGAATGAAAAACGATGTTAAGGACTGGCTCCCTGCACACTTTGATGAGACCAGAGAGCTGACTTGGTTTGGAGAGCATTTCCTCGGCGAACGATTCATCGTCGTGACTTGGCCCGGCTGCACTGAAGACAGTGAAGAGTATCAGCTGTTGGTGAGAAAACTGCGTGCTGAAATTGCTCCCAAGAAACCAACTCCTACCCAAGCGACTTCAGCAGCAAACGCCACCGATCAAGTCGCACACGCTTCCCCTGCAAACTCAAATGCCGAACCTACCGTTCCCTTGCCGGACGCGCCGCTTGAAACCCGTTTAGACGTCGTTTCAAAAGCCACAGCTGTTGTTCCAAAACTTCAAGCCACTCCACAAAGCCCCGAAGACATCGCGGCTCGCTTGATTGGCGACAAACATGGCCTGCACATCGCTGGTGGTATCGGCGAGGTCGAGTTCCACGACAATTGGGGCGGTCGCGGCGAAAGATGGGTGAAGGGAAATAAAGATCAATGGTACTTCATTACTCCAGATGGCGAACTCTTCAAGTGGGAAGGACAGAGTAATCTCGTCGGGTACCTAAAGCGCGCGTTTCAACGCAATGCGATGGGAAAGATTTCGGCAGAAGGCGAATTCGTTACCAAACTGAAAGTAGCCTCGACGGCTAATGGACTCAACCCATACTTCGAGGACCCTCGCAAAATAACCGCTCGGTACTTTTCGTCCGTGACGACAGGCCCCGATGTCTTGGAAGAACTTTCCGCTCCAGGTGGAGCATTGTGGCCATACGACCCCAACCTCTCGGACGAGGAAAAATCGGAAGTTGCGCGAACCGCCGCCATGGAGCGTCTGCAAGGCAACTTGTTTGGTCCCGATCAGAAACAGACCTGTATCGTTCTGACACTCAGTGATGAGGGCAAAATCGATTTGTCTCGAGTCATCGGGCGAGATATGCTTGGAAAGCCCCCGGGCAAGATTTATCGCTTAGCGTGTGGCGAGTGCGGCATTTCCGAAGCGGACCTGAAACTCGGCGGACCCCCGGTCGATAACGTTGCCATCGATGAAGAAGGAACCATTACCCTGGTTCGACTCGTTGGTTTCTCAGTGGGTTTAGGCGTACTACTCTCCTACCTCTCATTCCGCAGCGTTAAAGTTACGGCGATGGTTTTCTTCGTCGGTGGCGTTGCTGCGGTGACCAGTTTGTCGATCGTCTTCTTCTCCGACAGCAGCGTCGACGCAGTCTTAATGTCGATGCCCTCGTTGGTTTACGTGCTCGGACTTTCCGGGGCCGTACATATCATCAACTACTACCGCGACGCCTGCATTGAAGACGGCGTCGAAGGTGCCGCGGAAAAAGCGTTGGGCCACGGTTGGTGGCCTTGCACACTTGCCGCCTTCACCACGGCTCTCGGTCTGTTGTCGCTCTACACTAGCGACATTCTTCCGATCAAGAAATTCGGGCTGTTTTCCGCACTAGGCGTTATGGCAACGCTGATCTTGCTATTCACTTACCTGCCCTCGGCGCTGACCATTTGGGCTCCGGGATACGAGCGTCTCAAACACCAACGCAAGTCGGGAATGCTCGACGCGATGGAAAGGTTTTGGAGCAAGATCGGTGAGTTTGTAATTAGACGCCATGCGATGGTGGCGATTGTCTGTATTATTGCTTTATGTGTTTTTCTCGGGGGAATTCCGCGAATTCAAACGTCCGTCCAACTACTGAAGCTGTTCGATGGCAACTCCAAGATCATTAAAGACTACGAATGGTTGGAGGCAAAACTCGGCAAGCTTGTTCCGATGGAATTGGTAGTGCGAATTTCGCCAAACCGAATCCTGGCAGCGAGCGAAGTCCGCGCTCGACGCAAAGAATCGGCCGACAAATACCTGAATGAAATCGAGCAGGAAAAATTCCAGCTAAGCTTCCTGGAACGGATGGAGTTAACTGGTCGAATCCAACAAGTCGTTGAAGAAGAGTTTGGGGAGCAGGGCAGTTCGACGGTCGGCCGCGGCCTTTCGGCTGCCACTTTCGCCCCCGAGATTCCACCGCCTGGTGGATCATTCCTAAGCTCGCAAGCTAACATGCGTCGCACATTGGCGGGCGTGTTGGAATCGCGTCGCGATGATATCCTGGCCGCAGACTATCTGCGTATCGACAGGGATAAAGAATTCGCTGGCAGTGAACTATGGCGCATTAGCCTCCGTCTCGGCGCACTCAACGATGTCAACTACGGGAACTTCGTCCACGAACTAAAAAACGTAGTCGAACCAGTTCTCGCCGCCTATCAAGATCGAGACTTAATCCTGAAGGAAATCGATCGACGTCGCGCAGGCGCTGGATTCCATAAATCGAGCGTGCTGTTTATCGGCTACAACCCCTACAAGAAAAACGCAGCGACAACTGACGCGGCGACAACTGACGCGGCGACAACTGACGCAGCGACAACTGGGGCAGCGACAACCGACGCTGGGGCGGCTGAACTAGCTGAGCCTGCAACAGCGACAGCGGCAGCGGCAGCGACAGCGGCAGCGGTCGCCGAAAAAACTGCTAAACACAAAATCAATCAAACTCAAATCTACGCGGATTCCATTAATTACACACTGGCGTGTGCAGGGTTGTCGGACAAATATCGCCCTCGATGGTGCGGTCCTGACAACGAACACTGCCAACCCGGAAACGAAGAGTGGTGGGAGAATATTCTCAAGAGTGTCGATTGCGTAGTGCTCGTGGGCGATGTCCCCAACTACGACGAAACATTCTGGCAATTCAATAGTAAATCGCTGATCGACGTTCGCGAGACGCATCGCTTCGTCCAGTCTGGCGATCGCCCCTCCGAAACGGCCGCACAACAGGAACATGCTATTCAGGTCGTCTACACTGGCGTCGTTCCCGTCGTCTACAAAGCTCAGAATGAACTTCTCGCGAGCTTGATCGAAAGCATCTTCTTGGCCTTCGTCATGATCATGGTCGTGATGATGTTCCTGCTGCGTAAAGGAAAAATTTCGCCCACTAACTTAATCAATGTACGCGGTGGCTTGCTCTCCATGGCACCCAATGTTTTCCCCGTGATCGTCATCTTCGGGGCGATGGGCTATATGAACATTAAAGTCGACATCGGCTCGATGATGACCGCCAGTGTGGCAATGGGCGTCGCAGTCGATGATACGATTCACTTCCTCAATTGGTTCCGTTCTGGCATGGTCAGTGGACTAGATAGAAAGCAAGCCATCGGCTTGGCCTATCGCCGTGTAGCAACCGCCATGACTCAAACCACCCTCATCGGTGGACTCGGCCTGTCCGTGTTCGCCTTCAGCACGTTCACCCCGACACAGCGTTTTGGCGTGCTGATGCTGACGCTGCTGGCGATGGCCTTGATCGGTGACCTTATCTTCCTGCCCGCCCTCTTGGCCGGGCCACTCGGAAAATTCTTCGAACCGAAAACGGACCCGGAACTCAACCAACTCGAAACGGCTCCTCAAATCGAAGATCAAGATGCTGGCGGCGATGGAACCGAGAATGAAAATAGTGGTAGCGACAACCCCGCCAATGAAGACGGAGGACAACGCCGCACTGCCGTGCCTGATAGTAGCCAGCCCCACACCGGACAAATCGAACTCCACGGGAAGAAGATCCGTCGAGACACTCGACATTGAGTTTGATGCTAAACGCTAAACCGGCCGCGTATTTCAAGCGGCGTCTTCGTATTGGCGATTTGACTGGCGATTTGACTGGCGATTTGACTGGCGATTTGACTGGCGCGATTCGGCCTCAGTGCTTCTCTTGCGAGTGCGATGGTAGAGACTCAGCAATGCGGCGATCAGGGAGGGCTCTTCGGTCAAGTGATAAATCGAGTCCGCGGGCAACTGTTCGCTCAATCGACGATGTGCCTCCGGCATTTGGTGGTACGGTAGCGTCGGGAACAGATGGTGCAATGCGTGATATCGCGTTCCCACAGGGCCCCAGATATCCGTGATCCACGGTGACTTCGCTACATTAACCGAGTCCAGTAACTGTTCGGAGAACGAAATTTCCGAACCGTTATTGTGCCAGCGATGACCGCCGAGAGTACGAAATGCATTCAACGTAAGAATAAAAACGCCAGTACAGTAAGCGTGCAACGCAAATGGCACCGCCCATCGATTGAGAAACAATGGTGGCAAGGCGGCGATCGCCAAACAGTAGGCGAAACACAAGGCCTCTTGGAGGTAAATCGTTCGCAGAACTTTTTGGGTTGGCAAAGGGCGAATGTACGACGGATCCATCACTAAAGACGAAGCGTGACGATGCATCCAACGCCGGAAGGGCGGGAAAATCCAAGCGATGGGCGTGAACACCAGAAATCGCATCACGGCAAGAACGGGAATTACCAAGTTCCATGATAAATAGAACAATAGATACAACGGCGATCTTTGTCCCAAAGGCAAATACTCGCCATCGCGTTCCGTCCCAAAATGCTTTCGGCGATGATGGTCAATGTGCGGGTAGTAAATAAATGATGGCATCAAGAATGGAATTCCACAAAGCAGATTCCAAGCCGCGCGAAAGCCGTTGAACGTCCCTCGTCGCAAATGCACCAGCTCGTGAATAAACATCGATGCTCGGTAAAACGAAAGCGATGAAATCACGAAACACAGTCCCCCCACCAACCACTGCGCGGCCAACGACCATTCGCTGACATAGGGAATACTGTCGACTCGCCGAACGAGGGCGTAGGCCACAATTCCAATCGTCATTGTCAGCAGGAAGTCCGTCCAGTAAACGCGTGGATTCGGCTCGAACAAATCGTTGATTAGCGATCTCGCTTCCCTTTGCGAGAATTCTGGCGGCGGACTGCTCCGTGCCCCTGCATGTGTATCCGTTTTTTCAGCAGTTTTCATTGGTTCGCTCACCGTCATCATCTGCCAACTGACTGCGCGTTATTCGACGTCGTGCCGCGCCTCTTCGAGGACTCGCGGAATTCCGCCTCGCAACGCATATCTAGAAGATTCCCCGTCACTGGGGACGATTGTTTTATCGTCGGCCGATCTCCCGATCATAAAATGAACTAGCTAATAAACCACTTATTTATCACACGTTCGCCAGGTTTCCCATTTGTCGTTGTTGCCTCAGTGGGATTTAGAGTCCTAACAATTGTTCGGATTGTTGGCATTTCCATCTTCGGAAAGTCAACGTGATCCGAGGTTTAGCTGCTTGTGCAGAACTCTTGCCAAGATTACCATCACGGGTTGTCGGCTTTGTTCCTCAGCCAATTCCCGCTTCCCACAAGCAACGCTAAATCATTCTGTGGTAATGAGTTGCTGTAAATATTGTGGCAACTTAGACAAATTGGTTTAGGGGCGTATTTAATATTGGGGCAGGTGGATTGCTGGCCGATAATTGGGAATTTACCACTACCGCAGTGAATTTGATGTATGGTTCGGTCACGCGAAGTCGTCATAACAGGTGCCGGAGTTGTCAGTCCGATTGGGGTTGGCGTCGAGGCCTTTTGGGACTCTTTAGAATCGGGTGTCAGTGGTATCCGTTCGATTGAAGAGTTCGCGTCTGCGCCGTTGCCAGTTAAATTTGGCGGCAAGCTGGTGGAGTTTGATGCCAAGCAATTCATCAAACCGCGTAAGAGCATCAAAGTAATGTCGCGAGACGTGCAGGTTGCCGTCACGGCAGCGGCACTTGCGGTTGAAGATGCCAAGTTGTCGGAGGCATCGGTCGATCCGGATCGGTACGGCGTTGTTATAGGTTGTGACTTTCTCTACTGCGATGCAGTTGAGTTAGCGGACTCGTATCGGGCAACTCTGACTGAAGAGGGCGAGTTCGATTTCTCGCGCTGGGGCGAGAGCGCAATTGATAAACTCTTTCCGCTCTGGATGCTAAGGTTCTTGCCGAACATGCCAGCTTGTCATATTGGGATCGCCCAAGATGCTCGCGGACACAATAATTCGATTACTCTGGGAGGCGCATCAGGCCTGCTGGCGTTGCTCGAGAGTTGCGATGTGATTCGCCGAGGCCGCGCCGACGTGATGCTGACCGGCGGAGTTGGCACGCGATTGAACGTGACGCCACTGTTGTTCCGTGGAGACGCGAACCTCTCCCATCGCAACGACGCGCCGGAGCAGGCCTGTCGGCCCTTTGATGCCGAGCGAGACGGCATGGTAAACGGCGACGGTTCTGGAGTAATTGTGTTGGAAAGTCGCGAACATGCTGAGAAACGTGGCGCTCGTATTCTGGGCACGATACTTGGCTGCAGCAGCCGGTTTGAGCAAACATTAGACGGCGCTGTTCCGACGGGTGCGGCGATCAGAAGTGCAATTGAAAGCGCCGTCCGACAAGCTGAAATTTCGCTCAGCGACATTGGACATGTGAACGCGCACGGCGTTAGTACAATCGAATCAGACCGAGTGGAAGCTCGAGCCATTCAGCGAGTGCTGGGGGACGTGCCGGTTACTGCGTTGAAGTGTTACTTTGGAAACACCGGAGCAGCGGCCGCACCGCTCGAGTTGATCGGTAGCTTGCTCGGCTTGCACCGCGGAATCGTGCCCGCAACCTTGAATTACTCGACGCCCGATCCCGAATGTCCGGTAAACGTAATCACGCAATCGGACTTCAGCCCTGAATCTGATATTTTCCTTGCCTTGAACCAATCGGGCACTGGGCAAATTGCGGCAGCGATTATTCGGAAAGATTAGTTCGAGCGGTCAGCGGTAGTTGAAGCCAGAGTCAATCGCGACTATTCCGTCTCATCTTCTTTATCTTCGGTTGGAGTGTAATCGAAGAGTCGATATGTCTTCGTTAAATGTGCTCCACCTCTCTTCAGCGTCTTGTAGCTAAGGTGGTTACTTTCCAACACCCAAGAAAACTCCGCCTCTTGAATTCCGAGTTCAAAGATGTCGGGAACTAGTCTGTCGAGAATCACCAATCCGAGTCCCCATTTGTGATATTCGGGAATCACGTTTGTGCTGATAATCCGCACTCGTTTGATGGCGCGTTTATTCCACAACAGCCGCAGGAATCCGAACGGGAACAATCGGCCATTGATCTTCTTGATCCTGGGGTTGTAATCGAGCAGTCCGAATGACACACCGACGGGGCGACCATCAATTTCTGCTACGCTGGTCATTTCGGGCACGATTAGATGCTTCAGCGATTTGGCCATCATGTTGATTTCGTTTTCCGACATCGGAACGAAACCCCAAGTGCCGACCAGGGACTGGTTGTAGATATCGAGGAACATTTTAACTTCTTCCAAGAACCGCGACTTATCGATCCTGCGAAGTTTGACATCGAATCTTCGAGTTGCTTCCTCGACGACGAAGCGTATCTTTTTATCGAGGCCGTCGATCATGTCGACGTGCCCCCAGAACGCGTACATGTCCTGAGTTTTCTCGAAGCCGTAGTCCTCGAAGAGTTTTTGATAATAGGGTCGGTTGTAGGTCATCATGAACGTTGGCTGGCTGTCGAAGCCTTCTATCAATAGTCCGCACTCATAGTTCATCGAGGGATTCATTGGACCACGAATCTTCAAGATATCGCGTTCCTTTAGCCAATCGCGGGCGGCCTCGAACAAGGCGTTGGCTACTTCCTGATCTTCGATGCATTCGAAAAATCCGAAAAATCCGCGTTGTTCATTGTGTCGTCGAATATGGCCGTTATTGACGATGGCTGCTATTCGACCGACTGGTTTGCCGTCTCGCAGAGCTAAGAAAGTTTGAATCTCCCCGTCTTCGTAGAACGGGTGCGGCGTATAATTCAGCAATTCCAGCTGGTTTTGTATAAGCGGTGGTACCCAATTCGGGTCATCGCGATAAATTTCCCAGGCCAGCTGCACGAATTGCTTCTCCTGGCGGCGATTTTGTACCGGATTTATTTCAATATTTGCCATCGAGGCGATTTCCCTTCGTTTCTCAAACCCGTTACTTTAATTGACCGAGGGAAAAGTAACAAGAATTGGTACTCCCAATGCCGAATATTGGTGACGTACGCCGAACTCCCGCCCGAACTCTGATGAAGGCGGACGCCACAAGAAACTACAGCAACAGAAGAATCGCAACGTGGGTGTTCTCGTTACTGGCGCGACAGGGCTGGTGGGCAACAATATTGTCCGACAGCTCCTCGATGCTCAAGAAAGAGTGCGGGTTCTTGTGCGCGAAGGGAGCCCGCCGGAACCTCTGGACGGGCTCGACATCGAGGTCCACTACGGCGATGTGTGCGACGCGGCAGCGGTACGAACAGCTTGCGAAGACATGTCTGTCGTGATCCATGCGGCAGCTCGCGTGCATATTGGCTGGTCTAACCTCGACGTACTTCGTCGCGTCAACGTGGAGGGAACTCGCCACGTCGCAGCAGCTGCACTTAAAGTCGGTGCCCGTATGATCCACGTTTCCTCTGTCGACACATTGGGCGTCGGCAGCAAGGCTGAACCGGCGGACGAAGAAACTCCTCGCGTCGGCAAAACACCGTGCAGTTACGTAGTTTCGAAACGCGAAGCCGAACAGGTTGTCCATCAGTTCATCGACGATGGACTCGACGCCGTCATCACCAACCCAAGTTTGATGTTCGGCCCTTGGGACTGGAAACCCTCATCCGGCCGAATGATGGTCGAAGTCGCCAGAGCATTCACGCCGCTTGCGCCGACGGGCGGTATCAGTGTCTGTGATGTGCGCGACGTAGCAGCAGGCATAATTTCCGCTGTCGAGAATGGACAAGCTGGCAGCAACTACATCCTCGCTGGTCACAATATTACCTATCTAGATCTGTGGCGGCAGATTGCCGCCATCAGCGGTGGCGGGGCACCTGTCGGAAAACTGGGCCCAGTGACCGGTTTCTTCGCCGGTAAGTCTTTTGACGTCCTGGGCAAGATTATCGGAAAAGAACTGGTCATTAACTCGGCCGCCATCGCGATGTCGCGGCTGTTCAATTACTACAGCAGCGATAAGGCGATCATTGAGTTGAACTACAAAGTGCGGCCTCTCGATGAAATCCTGGAAGACGCCTGGAAGTGGCATTCCTCCAGAACCCAATTGAAGAAACAGTAGCGACAAGCCCCTCTGTCTAATCATTCCATCGCTTGACTCATTGCGCGGCTTGAATCATTCCGCTGTTACTCGAGCCCTCTGATCTACGCGGACAGCAATAGTTGGCCCCGTCCAGCGAGGGGTTTATTTACTTCTCGCGAAACTGCTATACTCCACGTACGCCAGCGTAGGGGTGCAATGGCAAATCTAATATAGTTTCAACTGCGGCCAAATCACGGCTACCGGAGCAGAGTATGAAGCGACCCCCGCGACCTCCACAGCTCAACCAGCAAGCTGATTCTGTGGTTCCACCTCCGATGCAACACCCCAACGGTGTTACGCCCAACGTTATTACGCCCAACGGTGTTATACCCAACGGTTCTGTTCCCCTTCCTGCGAAGAGTCAACCACCTGCAATCCCCGTCGAACCACCGCCGTTGGCAAACGGCAATTCGACGAATTGGTTCCCTGTAGTTGCTGCGGCAGCTGTCGGCGTACTCGCACTAACGGTAACGCTTACTGCGTTCGTAGTTTATCGAAGCCTGACGCCGAACATTAAATCCACGGTAGTTCAACTGGAATCGCCCCAGCCAACAACATCTCAGCCGGAAACGAAAGATCTACACAAGGAAGCGAATAAGACGTCCAACGATGTCGATAACGCGTCTTCCATCAATTCCGAACGACTACAGAAAAAAGCCGTTCTGTTGCCGTTGCTTGAGACTATTACTGGAAAGTTCACATTGCAGTTTGCCGAGGGGAGCGACCGCTGGCGGTCCGTTGCGACACAAATTCCGGCTGACTTCTCCACGTCGCTAAAAAAAGCTCTAGCCTCCCTGCCACAAACTCCCGCCAGCAAAAGCTCGTCGTCTCGGCTCCCACTTGCACCATTCAATCCGGCGCCTTTTGACGACAACATCGACGACAACATCGACGACAACATCGACGACAACATCGACGACAACATCGACGAGGCGAAGATTGCCCAAGTGCTGGCTGGCGACCTACAAGTCCTTGGCGAAGACGCGGAATGCAAGGCGGACCCACGAGCACTTGAAACGGTGATCCATTGGGAAGAGTCGATTCAGCAAGCAGCAGCAAAAGCTGCCGAAGAGAACAAGTTAGTCTTCTTAATTCATGTTTCGGGCAACTTCGAGCAGACGGGCTTTACGTGAAACAACGCTCAGAATTACAGGGTGGGTGCCCTGTCCGACCCCGTTGTTGGCGAGTACTTCGCGAACAATTTTGTTGCAGCACACGAGCAAGTGGGCGACTTTGAAGTACTCAACGTAAATGGCAATCTCCAGAAGAACGGCGGAAACGTCGCCAGTTATTTCTGTACACCAGATGGCCGTGTCGTCCACACTGTACTCGGTCCAGTTACCCCAGATGAATTACTGAAACAGGCCAAGTGGGCAGTCGAGAACTACAACCTCGCAGCCGAACACGAGGATGTCTATCGACAAAAACAAGTTCTAGCAAAAGCGCACGTGGACGCGCTCTCCAAACCGGGACTCGTTCAATCTCCGCACTTGGCTGGACGCTTGACCAGCGACAAAGCTCACGTATTTTTAGCTCACCAAGGCTTCCCACGACTGGAAGCGATTTATCGCATGGTCTTTGAGGATCTATTGGGAGAGCGTGTCAGCGACACCCGCGGCTTGCAAATGGCTGAAGCGAAACTACGCGCGGCGAAGGAGAATTCTCGCCCTGTGTTGTTTGTGCTCAATCGATCCAGCTTTGGTATCGGAAATTCGCTCAGTCGATCCGTCACACAAGGAACTGCGCGAGCACTCCTATCTCGCTATGTCGTGATCTCGATATCGCCACGCGAACTTCCCGCGCTGTCGCGACTCACTAAACAACCGCCCTACGAAGTGGGATCGCAGAACGCTACTATGTTCGTCGTCTGCCGTTCCAACGGCGAGCAGCTTGGAGCTACGAGCGGACGAACTCCCAGCGATTTGCCAAAGCTGTTGGCCCAAGGTTTGGTTGACAACGCAATGCTCAATCCACCGCTGGCGAAAGAGATACGCACTTTGATTCGGCTCGTCAAACGTTACGACGACGCCTATGGCGACGAGCTCCGCCAGCTCTATCAACGCAGCATTAGTCCACAACGCAGCGGCGAAGCAGAAACTGATGACGAATTGCTCTCGCGAGCACTGCTAGAAGAATAAACTTCGCGGCGGCGTAGATAAAGTTAAAGTTCGCGGCGGCGTAGATTAAGTTGGCGACCCGCTTGGACGTAGAGGCGGAGGAATCGCAAAATCAGAAGAAATGAAATGGCAGACGAAGTCGGACTGAACAAGCCAGGAGGTTGTTTTGACGAATTATCGATTTTCAGGTAAGCCGCCAAAGTCGGCAGGCTTCATTCTTCATCTGCTGAAGGACGTCCACAATTGGAACGAAATCAAACCAGCGGGACCCTATCCGTTTGGCTTGCCCAAAGACGAAGAAATGCTTGTTCGTAGCGAGGCACACCGTCTTCACGAAGACGAGAAACCAATTCCATCGGTTACGCTTTCACAAGAACCGTGGCCGCAGTTTCAACCGCGAAGACGTATCAAGCGAAAACCCCGACGCCTCGTTGGGTACGTTCCAAAAACTCTGCTGTTCCAGGCAGTATTCGCTGGCGGCCTGACCGGACTGCTCATCGGATTCAACATTGGCGTCGGGCTTCCAGCGATCACTGGCAACATGTGGCACCTCGTAATTGCACCACTAGCTTTTGCAACGGTTGGTAGCGTTTTGGGTGGCCTGACCGCTCGATCTCAGATCGTCGGTATCCATCCAGAACTAGCGGCTGATATCTCGCCAAAATTAACTTGCATCGTTAGCACAATTAGTCACACTCTGTCGACGAGCGCCACACGGGTTATTAATCGTCGCCATACGATTTGAAAATCGGCGATATTTGCACGCGGCTCATCTCATTCTGAAGCGCTGCGGGAAGACTCTCGTCGGGGTATTTGTAAAGCATGATATGAATCGTTCCCCAGTCGGTCATCGGAACCAAATCCGCAACCGAATCTCCACCCATCTCAAGCCCTAGGTCGGTACTGTTGCCAGCCAGTGGCGAGAGATTCGTGACGTCCGTATCGAAAATATCCAACGAACTCAGCTTTTTCATTTCGGCGAGCGGCGCCAGATCAGCGATCTTTGTAGCTCTTGCATCCAAGATCTCCAGCTTCGCCATTCCTGCCAAAGGAGAGATATCTGAAATCGGCGTCTTCGTCATGTCGATTCTCCGCATCTCTGTATTGTTGGCTAACGGAGATAGATCCGACACGAGTGTGTGCCGCAAGTAGAAGCGACGCAAACTCGTCATCACTTCCAGCGGCTTCAAGTCGGCGACAGGTGTGCGGCTGATATTTAACAGACGCAAACTTATAAAGCCCGATATTGGAGTGAGGTCCGACACCTTCGATTCCTCCAAATCGAGTTCGCGTAATTCGGTGAGATTCTTTAGCGGATGAAGATCCGAAACTTGCGTCCTGGCTAGATACAGGAATTGCAGATTCGTTGTGTTTTTTAGTCGCGTCAAATCATCGACAGCGGAGCCATTTAGGCGGACGCTCTTGAGCTCGGCAAAAAAATCGATTCCTAGTCGACGCACCAACCACTTTGGCGCTGGCGTTGGATAATCGTTGTACCCGACGCCGGCATCGTCTATCTCGAACGCGTAGTGAACACTGCCTCCCATCTCTTCAACCCACGCGACAACTTCCTGCTGCCTTTTCGCTTTGTGCAGTTTCCAGCCGAGCGGGCCAGCCACGATCAGCATAAGAATTAAGAGTGACCGCAGGCTAAAACGAAAGAAGTTTGGTTTCGGTTTGTTTTTCGGCACGTCGTTCATACGGATCAATAATTCGCGACGGTTCTGTCTGCAAAGTCGATGAACGCTATTCAGCTTGTCGTTCGAGGCTGAGTTCATTCACGAATCGGCCTTTATGTTTCACGATGAATTCCTGCACGTCCTTCGTCGGCGAGGTGATCATCTTGCGTGTTTCAAAAGTTGCGATGTCGATTTCATCTGGATGATGTTTTACGTATCCGTCCAGCCAATTGAAGTCCAAAGTCGCCAATATCAGATTTGGCTTGGTTTCCACGACCAAAAAAAACGTATGGATGGGCACTATATGTACTTGGTAGAACCTACTCGCCGCCGACTCTTCTTGCTCGGGAAACAGGTCGAGCACTCGGACGCCACCCAAGTCTGCCAGGTGTGCAATGAACTTTCCTTGCTTGCCACTTTTGTCAGTGTAAACGAGTCGATACGATTTCCCGTCCCCCTTTGTAAATCCCCACTGAATCTTCGACTTCGCGTCGACAAATTCTCCGACAAGATTCTCGTCGACGACTAACTGCTCGCTGGTATAAACCGGATTCAGTGACGGGACACAGCCAGCGATCAAAACGACCGAAGCAAATAGACACAAACCTAGTTTCGTTTTCATTTCAAACTCCCCCTTTTCAGGAAACTTACGACACAACTCTTTTTCGCCGACGGTTCAATTGCAAATTCCCTTCAATCGCAATTACCGTTCCCCAGGACATTGTCGCTGGAAAACGCGACCGACGTGTGCGACAGGGCACGCGTTCACCTCCGTATCGCACAGTCCCGCTGGATTCTTTCGGGCGCCTAAACAATGGATTCAGTGCTAATTAATTTCTGGTTCTGCGCGTTCAGCACCGCAGTCGCGTTCACACACGAACTCTAAGGCAGGATCAGAAAGCGGTGAGTCGAGTTTACCCCACTCGACTAAAATGGCTGCGAGGGCCAAGTCGTTTCCATGCTCAACTTCGCCGCTTGCGAAGTCACCATTCGCTGACTCGCGCTGCAACGCCGTTGCCGCCAACTCCAAGGCTCCCGCTGCTGGTTCAGATACGTTACCGTTAGTGAGTCCCACTGGGAATTTCACACCGACGCCGAAATTCGACGAGAATCCCGTAAAGTCGAAAACGCTGATTCCGTCATCGTCGTTCAAGTCCGCGTATGCTGGAGCGGTTGGAATCGATACTCCAAACCAATACGAGAATGTAGTAAAGTCAAACACCGAGACGCCAGTATCTCCATTCCATTCGGCGGTCAACTTGTAGAAATTGTTATTTACATCGCCCGTCAAAACGAAATTTGCCAGCGGTTGATTTGCGGAATCGGAAGCGGTCGCCAAAAACTCAAGCTGATATACGCCGCTGGGCAGTGCGTTCGCGTCGAAGAATATCGTCAGTTGGTTGTCTGTCAAACTGAGTTGATTATCTGTAATGGGAATTACAGCATCGGGGTCGACATCCGCGTCGATGCCAAGGTTGGTCAACACGACATCTGCGGCGGTGACGTCGAGGGGTTCACTAAATTCAACGAGGAGCGTTCGAATGTCACTTCGCTGCGACAGCCAGTTACTGGGTTGGGGCCCCTTCGATAGATCAGCCGGGTCTTCAAGCCCAGCATTCATCGTAACTGATCGGACCGTGGGAGTGCTGTCCGCTCCTCCCGGAGTCGGAGTGTCTGCAGCCCAGCTAAACGGGTCGTTGCCCCACGTACTGATTCCAATTCGGCTGAGCGAAAAACCTCTGCCACTGGCCGCCTCCGCCCATGGAGCAGACTCTCGATATTTCACTTCGTCTTCGAGCAACAGAGGAACGAACCCCGGTTCGCCTAGAGGAGGAGTATCGGGACGCAACAGTTGTATGCGTTCGCCATTGTTGTCCAGCTGACCGGAGTAACCACCGAGCCAATTGATGTTGCTGACACCATATTTCAGTAGAAATTGGTCGACTAGGGCG
>JBLHLE010000003.1:0-23876 GCA_047620805.1 Pirellulaceae bacterium | reverse complement strand
GATGCCCAATTTAGTCAAGTACTTTTGGTAAATTTCATCACCGATGATGTCTTCGTCGTCCAGTGGGAATGAGCCAAAAATTCCCGGCACAAGGATGACGGGCGTGCGAATTTCAAAGTCACCGGCCCCTTCAAGGTCCGGCGTAAAGGGACCGAACTCCGAGGCATTTCCTGCCGAATCTGTAGCTGTGGCCGTAATCACCTCGTGGCTCAATGTTCCGCCGAGGTCGTCGACTCGAAACGATACATAGCCGGTCGCATCGGTGGTAACGCTGAGCTGCCCGATATGCCGTCCGCCCTGCTGAGCGTGCTCGAGCTTGGTAGCCGCCGTAATGTCCGTCGCATAAAAATCAACTCGGAAGTTCCTGCTAGGAGTGCTGGCGAGCGTACCGGAAACCCTCGTTTCATTCTGATTGCCATCGATCAAGGTGACGATCGGGAAATTCTGGAACTCGTTGGGGTTACCGTCAATGTCCTCGCGATCATTGGCAGTAACTCCGTCGGAGCCGAGGTCGATTCCGAAACCCTCGTTTGCAAAAATGGCGTTGCAGTGAACGACGTTTCCCGTGGCGTCGTCTCCGTCAATTCGCACACTGGCATTTTGATTTCCAGCGATCGTGTTGCCGGGTGTCGCTGCTTCGCACACTGCATCAAACTCGCCGTGCGGTCCGATAATGTTATTGGCAGCGTCTACGATCAGGATTCCGGCGTCAGAGTTGCCCAAAAGGGTCGCGGGATTACTGACATTTCCCTCAAAATCAGTACCTATGAAGTTGCCGAGAACTTGATTGTTCGTCGACTGGACGCCCTCGATACGAACTCCATGCAGCGAGTTTCCGGAGATGACGTTGCGAGTTTCAGGCGTTGGGCCCCCGATTACGTTGTTGGGGGCGTCGATCAGAAAGACACCAGACATCCGATTGCCAAGAGCGACTGCCCCTGTCAGATCTGTTCCGATTAAATTGCCGACGACTTCATTGTTTTCCGAGTCGACGCGAGCAATCCGGATTCCGTCACTGTTACCCGAAATGACGTTACCTTCTCCCGTAACTCCGCCGCCGATACGATTTCCGGGTGAGCCACCGATAAAGACGCCAATGCCCAGGTTCCCCAACGCAGAACCGCCGTCGGCAGAGGTGCCGATGAAATTTCCCAGCACTTCGTTGCCGGCTGCAGGAAAACCGGAAATCGCGACTCCAATTACTCTATTTCCGGAAATCACGGACCGGTCTTGAGGGAATCGGCTGCCGATGCGATTTCTCGGCGCGTCATCGATATCAATCCCAGTCGTATTGCCATACTCATCACCGCTGCCCGGATTTCCGTCCGGGTCAATTACGCTGCCCGTAATATCCGTGCCGATATAGTTACCGACGATGACATTTCCACGCCCGCCGTCGATATGGATTCCAACTCCCCCCTGCTCAACACCAGTGAATCGGTTAATAACCAAGCCTCGTACCGTACTCTCGTTCGTGGCGATAACCAAGCCATTGGTACGGTCGGGGGTTTGACTTCCATCGATTTCGATAATCGGCAAGTTGAGTGGCGGCGAGTTGAGCGGCGACGGTTGCGAGGAGCCGTCGATGACAATCGGTTTGGTGATAACGTCAAAGGCCGTTTGCGGCTGAAGCGTGAAGTAACCGAGGGGGCCTACGCTAGCAGGAATGTTAAAGCGAACTTCGCTACCATTGGTGGCGTTGGAATTCGTAATGGCGGCGCGGAACGTACATTCCGGCTCCGTCTGAGCGTCTCGTTGGATGAGGTTTCCCGTGAAGCAGATTCCGTCATTGGGATCATTGTCAGCGGCATCCCCAATTGAGTTAACGACAACGGTTTCGGGCTTCGTGGCCACGGACCAAAGTTCGCGGCCACGAATACCGTCAGTCGCCGAGAAATACATTTTAGTCCCGGCAAGCAGTAGTGACTGTGGGGCACTTCCGCCGTTGAGCATATTGATATCGGCATAAACATTGGTGCCAGCCACAGTCGTGTCACTAAACCAAAGTTCCTGACCTGTGGAGAAAAACTCCCCGAATTCATCTGGTTCCGCACTGGGAACGTCGGCAGCGAAGAAAAAAGAATCGCCTACGGCGAGCAGTTCCCCGGGATGGGACCCTTCTTCTCCGGGCAACAGGTCCTTGAAGAGCTTCGTTCCGTTAGCGGTTCCATCGGTGACCCAGATTTCCGAGCCGTGAATACCGTCTTCGGCCGCAAAATAAAGTTTGTCGTCAACAACCGCGACTTTTACGGTCGATTCGCCTTCAGGGATAAAGAAATCATCCTCTCCGGGGAAAATGTCTTTCACCATGCTGGTGCCGACGGGAGTCCCGTCAGTTTTCCAAAGCGCCTGGCCGATCACACTATTGTCGGCGAAAAAGAAAAACGTGCCGTTGACGTTAGCCAGCGGAATTGGGTTGGAACTGGAAGAGTCGTCGTTGATGTCGCCCAACATCAGCGTACCCGCGGTCGTCCCGTCACTGACCCACAATTCCCGTCCATGGGTCTCGTCATCGGCGCTAAAGAACAGACGGTTCCCGGCGGGTACTAGCCGATTTGGATAGCTGCCGTCCAGTGGTGCGATATCGAGCAAGGTTGTGGTTGCTCCGTCGGTTACCCACAACTCGCTTCCACCACCTTCGTCCGCCGCAAAAAACAGCTTACTGCCAACGACTGTCAGATAATCCGGATACGAACCTGATTCACCTGCGGCGAGGTCGGCAAAAACGCCCGTTCCCTGGGGCGTTCCGTCACTCATCCAAAGTTCGTTGCCATGCACGCCATCATCGGCAGCAAAGAACGCCGTGCCCCCTGCGTAAACAATCTCCGTCGGTTGGGAGCCTTCGGTTGCCAGAGTATCGAGATCGAGTTTGACTGGACTCATGTCCGCCCCATTCGTTCTCCACACTTCGCCACTTACCCCGAAATAGACTTCAGCGTCGATCGTCGAGAGACCGACCGGGACGGTCGACGAGTTTCGTCCAAGCTGAATTTCCTGCAGGATCTTGGTACCTTCGAATGTACCGTCACTGATCCACACTTCCGGGCCGACGATATTGTCGTTGGCTGCGAAGACGACGGAACTACCGAATTTCGCCATGCCGCGGGTGAACAACTGGGAACTGGCCGACCCCGGGCGGATGTCGCGAGCGATCTGCGTACCCGCAAAAGTTCCGTCCGTGTGAAAGACCTCACGGCCCTGTCCGCCGTCGGCGATAAAAAACAAGTCACCATCCGTACTGGTCAGATCCGAGGGGCTCGAATGGCCCGCAAAACCCCGAATATTGCGCACCAAAGATGTGGTTGGCCCCGTGCCGCCCGTCTTCCACAACTCGCGCCCATTCGAGCTATCGGACGCGGCGAAATAGAGCATGCCATCGTGAAGTGCAAAATTTGCTGGAGCCGAGCTTCTAGGAACGACCTCCTGCTCTGAATCAAGAAATGTACCTGGGTGGAGATCGACAACTAGCACAGTGCCGTCCACCGTGCCGTCAGTTTTTCACAATTCGTTCCCATCCGTAATCAGAGTGTCGTCTTCGAACTCCCCACCGTAAGCCCGAAAAAAGACCTGGTTATTGTAGAGCGTCATACCAGCTGGATCGGATGAATTCGGATCCACGCCGAGTTGGTCTTGGTAAATGTTCTTGAGGATAGTTGTCTGGGTTGAACCACCGGTCAATGTCGTCATCCACAATTCCCGACCAGTAGTTTCGGTTTCGGCGGAAAAGAATAGAGCAGGTGGAACCGTCCCTAAAGTCGGGTCTTCGAATTCAGGCCGAAAAAGCAGATCCCGGGAGATGAGTTACGAGGGTTGCCCGACGGGTCATCGCCGGAATTGATGTCTGACACAAGCACCGTTTGGAAGCCGTCGGTGGCCCATAACTCCACTCCCGAAACGTCATTCTGCGCCACGAAAAATAGATAGCCGGTCGTGGCTGTTAAAGCTGCCGTCAGGTAGATGGGGCTCGAAGAATGAGGATCCCCGAAGTCGCCCATTCCTGGATAAATATCGGCGACCAGCTGCGTTCCGAATTCCGTCCCATCACTCTTCCACAATTCGCGACCGTTCACGCCATCGTCGGCTGTGAAGAACACGGTACTATCAACACTGGTAAGCTGTGTAGGATTGGAACCGGCGAACCCCGGCATAATGTCTTTAACTAACCGGGGCGGGCTAATCCCATCGGTCACGAACAGTTCATTTCCGTGAATCTCGTCGTTGGCGGAAATGAATATATTGTCACCCGCTTTGACGAATTCTGTTGGATTGGCCTAGCAACACATAGTTTGTCAGAGGGAAGGGCCAAAGTCTAGCGAGAACTTTGTGTCGCTCCAACGCCAAAGTCACCGGGTCTAAGTCTAGAAATGTCAACCGTGCTGGGAGTTGTTGGGGCAGGCACGAGGGAATCTGAGCCTTCCCGTCCCTTGGTTGTGTCTATTTGGGTGGGTCGGGTTTTTTGCGGTTTGGGCAGGGGTGGGAAAATGGTTTCTGTCCTTGCTGCCAGTTTCCTTTGGCCGGGTGTTCCGTGTCGACATACTTTTTCAAGAGCTCGATGACTGCGTCGTCGCTCTTGTCGACGTATAACTCGAACCAATGCCCTGCTTCGCCTTTCTTGGCAACGCGAATCCCAGCCGCTAACCTGCCCCTGTGATCGCCACCGACACAATCCGCTGCCACCAGCGCTGCCATCAGCCGATCGGCGAGGCTGCCCTTCGTTTCCTCGTAAGCTTTGCCCATGGCCACGATCACCTCGCGGCCTGTCAGCGTGTTTCCTTGGCAGGCATAGTATCGTCCACTCATCGCTCCCCAGTAGATTCCCGCCGGGTCTGCGTCGGCGGGATTGCGATTGGCGGCTCGGCCCTGCATGTCGATGATCGCCAGCTGCCGTTTATCGCGGCGGGCGTCGTCTTTCAACAACAGTCCAAGCACCTCCTCCGATCCGTGCCCGGCCTCGAGAAGATCGAGCGATTTTTCGCCCCACGCTGGATTGTGCCAGTGCTGAGTGCAAAATGCGCCGACGCCGGGCCTCACATAGGGAACGACTCTACCGACCGCAGGAAATTTGCTGGCCACTGCCGCTCCGCAAACGCCCGTTTCAGGATCGACAGCCACGATGGAAAATGTGCCGCTGATTCCAAAATCAGGTTGCAGTTCGTCAGCCATATTCGACCGCCAGCTTCCCGCTGCAAGGAACATGCTTGTTGCCGCAAGGACCACACATACAAGCTTACACAGATTCGTTTTGATCATCGTTAATTCTCGAGTTACCCAGTTGGCAAGTTACCCCGTTGGCAAGTTACTCAGTTGCAAGTTACTCAGTTGCAAGTTACTCAGTTGGCGAGTTACTCAGTTGGCGAGTTACTCAGTTGCAAGTTACTCAGTTGGCTTCGGTCCGATGCAAAGCAATTTCGCCGCAGTGCGAACGAATATATTTCCTTGAGAGATCGCGGGCGAAGCTTTCATGATTTCTCCATCCAACGAATTCGTACCGACGAGTTTGAATTCTGCGCCGGCTTTGATGATGGTGGCTTCACTGGTGAGTTCGTCAAAGAAATAGATATTGCCATCGATCAGTGTAGGAGAAACGGAGTGTTTGCCGCCGATTCTCTCTTGCCAGACAATTTTGCCACTCTTTGCGTCGAAGCAACTGGCGACTCCCTTATCCGTCACGGCATACAAGTGTGGTGCTACATACAAGGGACTCGCAAGAGATGGGACGCCTTCCTTTTGTTCCCACGTGATGTGCGTGTTTGTGACATCTCCATTTCCATCGCCGCGAATCACGCGGATCGTCGAAGCTTCGAATCCGGAGCAACTATAGACGTGACCGCCACCGACTACGACGGAAGGTGACACGCCTTCGCCTTGCGAGAAAATAGTCCAGATCAAGTTGCCGTTTGTCGGATCGTGACCTTGAACCACATCGCCAGCACCTGAAACGATTTGCTGTTTGCCGTTGACCTCCATTAAACAAGGAGAGCCATGACTCAATCGCGAGAGTCCCCGCTTCCCGCGCCACTTGGCTTTACCCGTTTCGGTATCTAATGCCAGCAGAACTGCATCCTTCCACGGGATCTTCCAGCCAACTTTATTGTCTCCGCCGTTGGAAGAACCATCGAACGGCATCACGAGTAGCCCAGCGACGAGGATCGGACTCGAGGATAGGCCATGATGGCTATAAAACTTCACGTCGTGATTGACCCAATCGAGTTCGCCGGAAAAATCGACGGCGGCGATGGAGCCGGCAGCGAAAACAGCATAGACGCGTTTCCCGTCGGTCGTCGGAGTGGGTGTGGCGTAGGAGTTTTCGCCTCGTTTATGACGCGTCTCTTGATCGAAGACTTTGGTGTTCCAAAGAACCTTGCCAGTAATTCGATCGAAAGCGATAACGTGACACGAAACACCCTCGTTGGTCGTTCCCGAAATGAAAACCTGATCGCCGCTAACGATCGGCGAAGACCAACCTTCCACATCAATCGCGGTCGTCCAAGCGATATTCTCCGTTGCAGACCATTTGGTCGGAAGATTCTTTTCCAACGAAATCCCTTGGCCGTTGGGACCTCGAAAACGAGTCCAATCTTCTGCCAGAGAAGAATTCACCGCCAAGAAAAACAAACTACACCAGAGCAGACAACGAGCCAGAAACCGAGCCAGAAACATAGGAAAGACCTTCTGAAAAAGAGGGATAGCGATCGCGGTATTATACCAGAACGCGCCAACGCAATATCTTATTCGAAACAAGAAACGAACGACAAATTTGGCGTTATCGCAGTCCTCACCGGTGGTAGCTTTGCGGCTAGTCGCGGGTTTCGTGGGCTGTTCGGACGAATCCACAATATGCTACCAAAATTCAATACTCGCGAGCGACGGACGACTTTGCGACTGGCTGGTTGTCGCCAAGACTTTCGACGACTTCTCCCGGTGCTACAAGAATTACCATCTGCGATCGGGAGGAATATGAATGAGATTTACAATTACTCTGTCGAGTAAAATGGAATCGATCACCTTGTGGATCACATTGTTTCGGGCCACGCCTTGAAGCTGTTCTTAGATGAAGCCCTGATGCCCTCCGACAAAGTTCAGATTCGTAAATTGTGAAGCCCGGTTGCTAATCACCAAGCGAATTGCAATGCCATCAAAAATGTTTTCACTCACTTCTACCTTCCACGAGCGGGACGCATCATGCCACGATTCATGCCACGATTCATGCCACGATTCATGCGGCATTCTTGTTAGTCTATGTGGCAGCAAGGTCGTAAACACTCGCCAAACGCGGTTTCCTAATCGGCAAACTCGACGTAGTTAGCCGCTCTAACTGCATGTGGCGCAAGCATTAACATCTTGTGCTGACATGTGGTTGCAGCGCAGATAGAATAGCGGACGAAGATAGAGACAGGACTTTCTGCTTCAATCCCTCCACATTTCCCACCTATATATTGAGAGCTGCGCGATTGACTCGCTTCAGCTCCGAACGGTTCGAACATGAACGTGGCCACGCTTTCATCTCGCCGTCGCAAACGTCGCGGTGCATCTTCATGGACTGTCATCTGGGCGGTAGTTGGTCTCACAATCCCGTTGTCGGTTGTGATTTGGAATCTCGCCTTTCTGACAGTCACCGGCGAGACGCCTGTAGATCTCGTTATGGGTGAAGTAACACACGGTCCCTTCGTGCACGAAGTTTGGGAACGCGGCGAAGTCGAAAGTTCCAGTAACATCGAAGTGCGCTGTGAAGTCCGCTCGCGCAACTCGAGCGGAACAAGTATTTTGATGATTGTTCCCGAGGGGACGATTGTCAAAAAGGACCAAGTCATCGTCCGCTTGGACGACTCGGCTTTGCGGACGGATCAGATTCAACAAGAGATCCTCTGTTCGAATAGTGAATCGGCTGTCATCGAATCGAAAGCAACATTGGATGGTGCGATCATCTCTCTGCAAGAATACGACGAAGGCACGTTTCTTCAGGAAGTCGAGCAGCTTGAGAGCGATCAATTTGTGGCCAAGGAAGACCTGCGACGCGCCGAAGAGTTTCTGCGCTACAGCGAGAAGCTTGCCGAACGCGGCTACGTTTCTGGAGTGCAATTGGAAGCGGATGAATTTGCCGTCAAAAAAGCTCGCAAGGAACTCGATGTCGCGGAAACGAAACTGACAGTATTGCAAAATTTCACGAAGAAGAAGATGCTCACTCAGCTGCAAGCGAATATTGATACAGCTAGAGCCCGCCTGCGAGCCAGAGAAAAGACCTGGGAACTGGATAAGGTCCAGCTGGTCGAGGTCGAACAGCAAATAACGAAGTGTGTCATTGTCGCTCCCAGCGACGGGCAAGTCGTCTACGCCAACGATCCTAATCGACGCAGCTCGAGCGGTGACTTGCTCATCGATGAAGGACGTCCCGTTCGCGAACGCCAAGTGATTGTTCGCCTACCCGATCCGTCGAAAATGCGAGTCGTGACGAAGGTTCATGAATCTCGCATCAGCAATCTGGAAATCGGCCTGCCAGCCAGTATTGTTCTCGATGCCTTTCCCGACGATCCAATGGCTGGGAAAGTTGTCGAGATTAGCGAGTACCCTCTTCCCAGCGTCTCGAGTTACACATCGCATATCAAAGAATACGAAGTGCAGGTGGAAATCAGTTCGCCCCCCTTGGATTTGAGACCTGGAATGAGTGCCGAAGTAACTGTTACGGTCGAACAGCTGGATGATGCGACGCAAGTTCCCATTCAAGCAGTTCTGGAACGCAACCATCGATTCTTTTCCGCCCTGCAAGATGCAACCGGACGGCTGGTCACGCGGGAAATCAAGATCGGGTCTGTTAACGACGAGACGGCAGTCGTTGTCAGCGGATTAACTGTTGGCGAATCCGTGATCCTTAGCCCTTACGAAATTGAACCGAAGCTGGACCTGCCTGATAAATTCACCGCCGGCAGCCAGGGCACTGGCAAAGATTCGTAACGAACATCGTTTTATGACTGGCGACGTTTTATGACTGGCGACGTTTTATGACTAGCGACGTCTCATAGTGAGCAGTGTCTTCATGCGTAACAACATTTCATGAGTACCAACGAGCTGACAAGTTCAGCCCTGCGAGTCACGACCGAGGTGCATTCCGCATCTGCGGCGGCGGATAATGGCGGTCAAGTTGCTTTCGAGACGCGCGATCTACGCAAGGACTATCAGCTCGGCAATGAATCCGTAAAGGTTCTTCGCGGCATCGATATGGCCGTTCCCAAGGGTGACTACGTCGCCATTATGGGTCCCTCCGGTTCGGGCAAGAGTACCCTTCTCAATTTGCTTGGCTGCCTCGACCAGCCGACTGGCGGCAGCTACTTCATCGCCGGACAGGACGTCGCTCAACTGAACGACGATGAATTGTCCGCGATCCGTGGCAAACACATTGGATTCGTGTTTCAGGCCTATAATCTGATTCCGCAATTGACGGTCGTCGAGAACATCGAGGCTCCGTTGGCCTATCGGAATCACGTTAGCACCGCGGAATGGAAGCGGTGTCGAGAACTATCAGGCAAGGTTGGCTTAGAGGATCGCGTCGATCATCGCCCCAATCAACTGTCGGGCGGTCAGCAGCAACGAGCTGCGATCGCACGGAGCTTGTCTAATTCGCCTCAGTTCATTCTGGCCGATGAACCGACCGGCAACCTCGACTCGACTACTACTCGCGAGATCCTGGAATTGTTCGACGAGTTAAACGACGCGGGCACGACGATCGTCATGGTGACACACGAGGAAGAAGTCGCTCATCGAGCTCGCCGTATCGTCCGCTTGTTGGACGGGGAAATCGAATCCGACGAACGCTTGCGCGAACCAGTGAAGGTCGAAACGCAGCATGAAGAAATTGAAGCGGCAACGCTTTCGCTGGTACAAGTGCGGCACCGCATTCGAGACATCCGAGTTGGTGCCAAGAGTCTGTTGCTGCACCCGTTGCGATCCCTGCTCACGATTCTCGGTATTTTTATCGGTGTGGCCAGCGTCATTTGGCTGTTGGCTATTGGCGAGGGAATTGCCGGCAAGGCTCGGCAACAAATCGAAGAGTTGGGTGCAAATAACATTATCCTCACTTCTTCGCGACCTCCCTCCGAGCAAACTCGCAATAAAAAGATCTATTCGTACGGTTTGACCGAGGAGGATTGCAGGTATCTGCAGAACTCTATTCCTACGGTCAAGATGGCAGTGCAATTCGCTCGACGCACTGGGCAGCGAGTGCGTTTCGCCGACCGCCAAAGTCGTTGTGAGGTTAACGCCTGTACGCCCAGGTATCGCGAGTTGTACGATCTCAATGTCAGTCGAGGGCGATTCCTGTCCGATCAAGATGATTCGTCCAAAGCGCAAGTTTGTGTGCTGTCTCAAGAGGTGGCCATCGAGCTGTTTCGCCACGAAGATCCTGTGGGGCGATCCGTGCGGTTGAATCGAGACTACTACCGCGTCATTGGTATTATCGCGCCGCGGGCGGAAGTCGAGAGCATTAAAGGGACAGTTCGGAGTCAGGACTTCGCCGACAATGTCTACATTCCACTCAAGTCGTTTTGGGCTCGTCACGGCGACCTCTACCTCAATGGCAACAACGGTGGTCGCGGAGTTTCTCAGATCACGCTGCAGCTTTTCGATCAGGAAGACGCGGTGGCTACGGGAATCGCGGTGACCGAGGCCTTACGGCGAACTCACTTAATGGACGACTATACCGTCGGGGTACCAATGGAGTTGCTGCAGCAGGCCCGCAACACGCGGCTGATGTTCATGGGCATGATGGGAATGATTGCCACCATTTCATTGATGGTCGGTGGCATCGGCATTATGAATATTATGCTGGCTACGGTTACCGAACGGACGCGTGAAATTGGAATTCGTCGAGCACTTGGCGCCCGCCGTCGCGATATTACTCGACAGTTCATTATTGAGACAGTGTTGTTGTCAGTGTGCGGCGGACTGACAGGAATTCTCGGTGGGCTTTGCTGCGGTCGTATCATCAGCGCAATGCGCTGGGCGATGACAGCCGCATTTCCGGAATTGATGAGTTCCCTACCCCCGTCGATCCAAAACATCGAGCCGATAATACTGCCCGAATCCTTGCCGTTGGCCTTTGGGATTTCTGTCGCCATCGGCGTCATCTTCGGAATGTATCCTGCTCGTCGAGCCGCAACCATGAACCCAATCGATGCTTTGCGACACGTTTCGTAGCATTGCTGTCCACTAGCTGAATTGCCGGCAATTAGCTTTGCCAAACGCTACTTCTGACGGCCGCGCAGGAACTGCAGCACTCGACTTCTCCCGCGTTGGATCTGAACGCTCATCGACTGCTTCGCGCGTTGCGAGTCGCCGTGTTGGAGTGCCGCCAATAGCTCTCGCTTTCCCCGGCAAGTTGTTTCCGCCAGGTCAGCTGTCAACAACGCGTGACTATCGCGCTGCGCCTCAAAGATGCGACTTACCGCGCGATGTTCTCCCGCAACTCGCGCCAACAAGCGATTACGAGACGCCTCGAAGATCAAATCATGAAATCGTTCTTCCAGATCGAGCCAGCGGTGGAATTGAGTTTTCGTCGCCTGCTTAGGGGCACGATGAGCCACTTCCACTGCGATCGCCTCCGCTTCCGCAACCACTTCCTCTAACGTTTGCAGTTGTTCTTGCGTGGCGTGTTTAGCCGCTTCACTGGCCGCACAGCTCTCGATCGCGTCTCGCAGCACGTAAAGATCGTCCAATTCCTGCGGGTCGACTTGGCGTACAAAAGCTCCAGCACCAGGTACCTGATCGACAAGTCCTTCGCTGGCCAAGCGATGCAACGCCTCGCGGACCGGAATCACACTGACGCCAATTTCCGCCGCCAACGTCCGATTCACTAAGCGAGTTCCCGGTAGCAGTTCGCCACAAGCTAACTGCTGGCGAATATAGCGATACGATTTTTCGACAAGACTCGCTTCCAAGGCCCACTCCTAACGATTTGTTGACTTGCAATATAACATGTTATAACATGATCCTTGCGAAGTCAAACAAACAAGCCTTCGGAAGGCTTTTGAAGCGGCGATGTCGGGTTGGATACAAGTTGGATATGAGGCGAAATACTACTATGCGACGAATGAAAATCGGACTGGCGACGCTGTTTTGGATTTTGGCTTGTAGTGTGGTCGTTTCTGCGGAGCGACCCAATGCGCTGCTGATCGCCGTTGACGATTTGCGACCGGAGCTCGGTTGCTACGGCGTGGGACAGGTCAAGACGCGGAACATTGACGCTTTCGTGCAGACCGCGCTGGTGGCCAATCGAGCTTACTGTCAACTTGGGGCGGGCGAGGGTAGGCGGACGTCGACGGCGACCGGCACAAGTTTCGAAAAGTTGAAGGCGGGCGCACTAGGAAAGCAGAGTGACCAGAGCGGTACATGGGCAGCGGCAGACGGACACGGCGTCGTCCATGTTGAGCACAAGCGAACCGGTAAACAATCGTTGCGATTGCTGGGTGGTGAAAAACGCGTTGTTGAGTGGACTCCCGTTCCAACCAAGGAAAAAGTCGAGCAACTCGATTTTTGGTTCGAGCGCTGGACGAAGCGAGCGCCGTTCGAGTTTCGAGTGCTCGTTCTCAACGACGGCAATTGGCAGCCGCTGCATCACGACAAAGGCAAAGCGATTGTTGGCTCTTTCAAAAACAAGTTGACCTTGCCACTTAATGGACTTAAGCCCGAGAAGTTTCGATTCGAGAGTACCACGCCCGTCGACTCGGGAGTCATGATTGACGACGTGAATTTGACCATCGCCAAGCCGATGCGGATCTTGGGAACAGTACCCATTCAGACGGTCTCACCGGTCCTGATTCGGAATAAGGTGAATCCCGTCCTTGGCATTCAGATTGACACGGAAGGGAGTCAGTTTCCGATCGAGTTGACGACCCTGAACGTTCGGCTCAATGGGACGACGAACCTCGACGACATCGAATACATCGAAGCATATTTTGCCGGGGCGTCGGATTTACTGCCGCGCGATATGGACGCGCTGGCGGCGAAGTTTTCCCGCTTTGGGAAGCCTCGACAACCCAACGGTGAATTGGTGCAGTTTGAGGGGAGCTTGAAACTCAGTCCGGGCGCCAATCTATTTTGGATCTCTGTCAAATTAAAGGACAGCGCCAAGATTACGAATCGCATCGGCGTCGCGCTGGCGTCTGTTAGCGCTCTGAAAAACGGCGAAACGAAATCGTGGGTTTTCAGAGGGGGCGTTCCGCAGACCACTTTGAGGATTGGTTACGCCGTTCGCAAAGGTGGCGATGACAATGCTCAAGTATTTCGGATCCCGGGACTGTGTCGTACCAACAAAGGAACGCTCATCGGTGTTTACGATGTTCGATACCGCGGCGGGCGAGATTTGCCCGGCGATATTGACGTCGGAATGTCGCGCAGTACCGATGGCGGTCAAACATGGGAGCCCATGAAAGTTGTCATGGACATGGGCGATGACGCCAATTGGCGGTACGACGGAGTCGGCGATCCGGCCGTTCTAGTCGATCGCAAGACCAATGCGATTTGGGTTGCGGGAACATGGAGTCATGGCAATCGATCTTGGGTTGGTTCTGGTCCGGGGCTGAAGCCAGAGGAGACCGGGCAGTTCATGTTGGTGAAGTCGGAGGACGATGGTGTTACGTGGTCCAAGCCAATAAACATCACCAAACAGATCAAGAAACCCGCATGGTGTTTCGTTCTGCAAGGTCCTGGACGCGGCATCACGATGCAGGACGGCACGCTGGTCTTCTGTGCTCAATATCAGGACCCGCCGGAAAACAAACGCCTGCCGCATTCGACAATCATCTATTCCAAAGACCGGGGCCAGACGTGGCAGATCGGCACTGCCGCGTATCCCGACACGACCGAGTCCGCCGTCGCCGAAATCGAGCCGGGAGTGTTGATGCTGAATTGCCGGTACAACCGCCAGAATCGACGAGTCGTAATGGTCACCCGCGACATGGGAAAAACGTGGACCGAACATGCCACGTCGCGGAAGTCGTTGCCCGAGCCCGGCGCGTGTATGGCGAGCATGGTGGCACCTCGAAGTGATATGAACAACGGCATCGATAGTTGGGTCCTGTTTTCGAATCCGAACGTGCAGGGGAGTCCGCGGCGTCGCATGACGATTAAGGCTTCAAACGATCGGGGAGCGACTTGGCCGGCGCACTGGCATACTCTCATCGATGAAGGACCAAGTGCAGGCTATTCGTGCCTCACGATGGTCGACGAAAAGCACGTCGGCATTCTCTTTGAGGGCAATCGTTCGCACATGACGTTTCTCAAAATCCCATTGAGCGAATTGACGAAGGTACCCGAGCAGTTCGAGCCTGCTGCCAAAGACTCGAGCTTGCGACTGCCGAAAGTGTTTCAGGATCACATGGTGCTGCAACGCGACAAGCCAATTCCCATTTGGGGAACGGCGGCCTCGGGGGCAAAAGTCGCGGTCTCGTTCCGCGGTGCAAAGAAAGAGACGATTGCAGATGACCAGGGAAACTGGCGAGTCGACCTGCCGGCTCAGGAAGCAAGTGAGGTTCCCGCTAAACTGACGATTCAATCGCAACAGACTTTTTCGGTCGCGGATGTTCTCGTTGGAGATGTGTGGATTGCTGCGGGGCAATCGAACGAGTGACGGAACGGCGCCGAGGTATTTTGAAGTGGCAGCTGAAGATAAGAAGTTTATTCCGATGAAGGTACAGATTCAGGGCAAAACTGTGGTGGTCGAGAGCGGGCCACTCGCGAAGGTTCGTTACGTTCGCTATGCTTGGATTCCTTGGCCTCAACCGCCAGTCAATGTCTTTGACGGCGAGATGTTACCGATGAGTCCGTTTGAGATCGAGATCGTGAATTAGCGAAGGTTTTGGGTTTCCAGTTTTGGGATTCCAGTTTTGGGTTTCCAGTTTTGGGATTCCAATGTTGGGATTCCAATGTTGGGATTCCAATGTTGGGTTTCCAATGTTGGGTTTCCAATGTTGGGTTTCCAATGTTGGGTTTCCAATGTTGGGTTTCCAATGTTGGGTTTCCAATGTTGGGTTTCCAATGTTGGGTTTCCAGCGCGTCTAGAATGCATAGGATCAACTTTCAGATGAATAACATTGAAGGCCTAGTTGCCGCAACTCATACTCCGTTTGACGAACACTCGCAGCTGGACCTGGCGAAGATTGGCCCATTAACGGATCGGCTGATTGAACAAGGAGTAGCGGGTTTGTTTGTCTGTGGTAGCACGGGCGAAGGCGTGTCACTTACCGCCGAAGAACGCAAGCTGGTAGCGGCCGAGTTCGTGAAGCAAACCGCGGGGCGGATTCCCGTGATCGTTCACGTCGGTCACAACAGTATCGAGCAAGGCCGAGAATTGGCGGCTCACGCGGCAGAGATCCAAGCGGACTCGATTTCCGCGACGTGCCCTTCCTATTTCAAACCGGCTGACATCGACAGCTTGGTCGGATGCATGGAGAGAATCGCGGGCGGTGCTCCGGACTTACCCTTTTACTACTATCACATTCCGGCGTTGACGGGCGTCGCGTTGGAGATGGCTGCGTTCCTGGCGGCAGCTGGGAGTCGAATTCCGTCTTTAAAGGGGCTGAAGTTTACGGCAGCTTCAGCTCACGACTTTTTGGCCTGTAAGCAATTCGAGGGCGGCCGCTACGACGTGTTGTGGGGCTACGACGAAATGTTGTTGTCCGGACTCGCGATGGGAGCTCGTGGAGGAGTGGGCAGTACCTACAATTTCGCGGCGCCGTTGTATCTCAAAATAATCGCCGCGTTCGACACCGGAAACCTCGAAGAAGCGCGCCGGCTGCAAACGACTTCCGTTGACATGATCCGCGCTATCGTTAAGTATTCGTTCCACGGAGCATGTAAAGAGATCATGCGACTACAAGGTGTGGAGTTGGGACCATGTCGACTCCCACTAACCAATCTAACGCCGGAGCAAGCAGTTAGTTTGAAGCAAGACTTGGAACCCTTCGGATTGTTCTAAATACCCGAGCGAGCTGCTCTCTAATTGACGCCTCAAAGTTGAGCGAAAACGTCTGTTAAATCGTCGTCCATTAATTCGTCGACGTCCATCGCCCAATTACTGAGTGGTCCATCGCTCGTTTCTTGATCAGAAAGCGGCGTTTGGATTCTCCAGCGGAAGAGAGTATCGGCTTGCAGCGCTACCGCTTCGTCGATGGTTTGGTCGCTATCGGAATCATTGTCTAATTCAGATCCGAGCGTCAATAGGCTGCCCACCCGATCGAGTAACGCAGTGGAAAAGATGATCTCTTCGCCAAAGTGGTCGGCGAACCCAGAGAAATCGAACACGCTAATTCCATCGTCGCTGTTCAAATCGACATAGGCAGGCGCTGGATCTACATCCACGCCAAACCAATACGAGAAAGTAGTGAAGTCGAAGACGGAGATCCCCAGGTCTCCGCTCCAGTCGGCCGAGAGCTTGTAAAGTAAGTTTGCTGGATTGCCGGTCAGAGCGTAGTGGCCCGTTGGGTCGCCGTCACCGTCACCGTCGAGGGCATTGCCCGTCGTATCGACGACGTTATCGAGGACATGGACTTCGTAGACGCCATCGGGAAGTTCTTGATGTTCAAACGTCAATGTTACCTGAGAACCGACATGGTCAAAGTGCGTTACGTCGAGACCGATTACTTGGTCGGCGTCGACTGCTGCGTTGACGCCGAGGTTTACGAGCGAGATATCCTGGAGACTCACTTGAATCGTCTCGTTGAACTGAATGCTCAGTTGCCGGATATCGCTTCGCTGCAACTGCCAACTCGTCGGTTGCGGCCCCTTGGCAAGATCGGCGGGATCGATTTGGTTTTGATTCATCCCAAAGCCGACTACGTAAGGAGCAACATCGACCACGGTTACCGTCGCCATTGCCACTGCCGTGCCGCCATTTCCATCACTGACCGTGTATTGAAAACGCTCGGTTCCGATGAAGTCCGGATCGGGAGTGTAGAAAACGTCCGTGCCGTTTTCGACTCGCACTGCTCCACCCTGATCGGGGACAGTCGTGGTAGTGACGCTCATTACTTCGCCAGCTTCCGGGGTGGTCACGTTTCGCAGTACATCCAGCGGGTGATCCTTGCTGCTCTGGTCGACACTAAACGACTCGTTCGGCGCTAACGGTGGATCGTTGACGGCGGTAACAGAGATTGTTGCGCGGACCACGTTGGATACGCCGCCGTTGACTTCCGAGACTGTATATTCAAAGAAGTCGGTTCCGAAGAAATTGGTGCCCGGCAGGTAGGTGAACGAGCCAGCGGGGTCGAGGGTCAATTGCCCGTTACTCGTCGTAGCGACGAGATTGGCGGACAAGATACCTCCGGCGGCGGAAATGTCATTCGTTAGCACTCCCGTCGCTGTGTTGACAGTAAGTTGGTTATCTTCCGGTATCACGAAGAAATCTTGATAGACTTCAGGGGCTACCGCAGCGGGATCGGGTTCGACGGTATTGGTCCCGCTGGTAACCACGATCGAATTGCTGCCGGTGCCACCGATGATAGTGTTTTCTCCGCCCCCATCCGTAAGGGTGTCGTCACCGTCACCGCCGATTAAAACATTGGTGGCGCTGCCGCCTGTAATGAGATCGTTGCCATCACCGCCACTGAGGATATTTTCGCCACCTCCGCCAACAATTATATCGTTTCCGGCGCCACCGTAAACTTCAGCCGAGACGAGTTGCGCATCCTCGACCGCGATGTTATCGTCGCCAGGTCCTCCGAGCAAAATCATATGGTCCAAGGTTTCGAACACGGCAATTTGCACACCACCGACTTTGACGATTACACTGCCGAATATTATCTCAATCGTGTCGTTTCCGTCCGTGCCTGTAATGATGGCCTGATCCGGTACGTGGGTCGTTGAACCACCTGCATCGTCGGCCACCGTAATCGAGATCTGATAGGTCTGCGCCGCCGCAAAAGTGTATTGATGCGCCAACTCGAATGTCTTGTCTGGGTTCAGCGTCAGCGGTTCGACAACTCCGTCACCGAAATCGACAGTCGCAGTCCAATTGTCATTGTCTGGGTCGACAAAAGATCCAGTGGCGAAGAAATTGCCGATGTGATCGATCTGTCCAGACACTAGATCTACCGAAATTACAGGCGGCGAATTTGTTGGTGGATTTCCAACTCGAATTATGACATCGCCAAAATCGCTGATCTCGTATCCGCCGAGTTGCCCGACGGCGAGTGACCCCAAGCTGCCACTCGCACCGTTCACGGTTAAAAGATAGTTGCCATCCACTGCAGGCGTCTGAACTTGAAAGGTTCCTATCGTCGCGGGAGACGTTATAGGAGAAAACGACGATAGTCCGACAAGATGGTCCGTTGGACTGTTGAGTACCTGGTCATAGGAACCCAAAGAGCCGTCTGTCATCCAGTTTCCGATTACCAACTCATTAACTAGCGTGTCGGAATTGCCGAAATCAAGTTGAACGCCTATTGGTGAGACGGAGTTCGTTGTCACCGTGGAAGTAAATGTTATCAAGGTGTTGGGATCGACAGAAACGACCTTGGTTCCGTCCTCTATCGTGACGGTTCCGACGCTTGGTGCAAAATCTATAATTACTCCATCATCAGCCAGTCCGGGGTCGGTCTGCATTCCCTCGGCAGTCACTGAAAAATTGCCAGCTAAATGACTGATGTCGAATACGCTAATTCCACCGTCATTATTTAAGTCTGCATAATTCGGCGCGGGTGGCTCCGCTGCCAATCCGAACCAATACTGGTACGTCACGTGATCCAATAAGGAGACGACACCATCATTGGACCAATCTCCCTTGATTTTGTAGAACCGATTAACGCTGTCACCCACCAGCGAATAAGCATCTCCTCCAGTTCCATTGGCATCACCATCTAACGGGTCACCGCCGAGGTTCGTTGCCGCAGGGAGAATGTCCAGTTGATAGACCCCATCATCTAGTTGCTGTGGAGTGAAGCTTAATGTGACTTGATCACCCGCTAGTGAGAAGTGTCCCGTGAGATCGAAGACCTCGTCCGCATCAACGGCGGGATTCAAACCGAGATTTGTCAGTCGTACTTCGGAAACCGACAGCAGCATGTCTTCGCTAAACGTCACAACGATATTGCGAATATCACTGTGCTGTAGCATCCAACTCGTTGGTTGCGGTCCTGCGGGAAGGTCCGCGGGGTCGGTCATCGTATTAACTGCGACCGAAGCTACCGTCGGGGCAGCCAAGACTCGTCTACTCTCCAGCGATTCGATCCCGAGTGATCGTCGTCGCGGTCGCAAGACATAGTTACGTTTCTTCTTCATGCTACCCTCAGCTTTCGCGTGTTGATGATGCCCAATCTGAAGTCGTTTGTGATGACGTCGCGTAATAGTGAGCGCGGTTCACGGTATGTTGGTCGACCCAGGCAGCGAACTACTGCGATCACCAGAGGTACATTTGAGTGGATAAGCCACACTGACTCAAGACTTACATGAGTAAAACTGTAATTGAACGCAGAGTGCGAAGACTAAATCGCGCACTGTGCAGTTGAAGTAGGTGTTCTTGGGCAAGAAAGGGAGTTTTTTAGTCGTCCATAATTCTGCCGCTGGGATCGGCGACTAGTTTTCTGTTGGCGGGACGTAGGGCGCAGGACGTAATTCCCAGGCACATGATCACTAGCGGAATAAAGATCTTGTATGCGGGATCGGCAACTTCAAGATGTGAAAACGCGGCGCCTAACATTACGAACGTAAAGCCAGCATACGCCCATTCTTTGAGACGCGGAAATCCGGGCATGATCAAAATGACGACGCCAATCAACTTCGCCATTCCCAGGAGCGTCATGAAGTAAAGTGGATAGCCGAGCTGCGTAACGATCTGTTTTTGCGCCTCGATCTGCAAGAGATTTGCGAACCCGCCAAACGTGAAGAGCACGCAGAATAGCAAGGTCGTAATCCAATAGCCTGTCTTTTGATTCATTAAACTACTCCACTCGTCCCGTTTCTAAACTGCTGCCTGTGACGCGTCTTCAAGAATGAACGAAATCGGATTAATCGTCTGTCACCTACAGCGCTGACGGTCCTCGATTTTTTCTCGTCGTGCTTTAATGATAGTCGATCGACCACTTTGGATCGACCACTTTGGATCGACCACTTTGGATCGACCACTTTGGATCGATGATGGGTCCGTAAGTTTCCGGCCGTCCGTCGCGAAAGAACCGCCACGTGTTGCGCACTTCTCGGATTTCGTCTAGGTCCATGTCTGTCAACACGATGTCGTCGCTGCAGCGCGAGCCCTCGGCCATCAAATAACCACGCGGATCGCAGACATAGCTCTGCCCAAAAAACTCGCCAATCCGCCACGGATCTTCAAATCCGGGACGATTGACCGCCCCAAGGAAGTATTGATTGGCAACGGCGTGTGCTGGCTGTTCCAGTCGCCACAGGTATTCGCTCAGCGCGGCGACCGTGGACAAGCGTCGCCTGAATCAACGCGCCGCGGACGACTCGTGGCATACTCGGCCCTCCTGGGAGTCGGCAAAACGGAATTGTGACTAGGAGAATGTTTCGATCGGATTAGCTACCGAACTCAAATCATTCATTCTTCTCAGCGGGAGCGTCAGTACCGTCGGTTAGTAGCGGAGCGATCAACGGAGTTTTGTAGACGGGATGTTCGGTCACTGTGACTGCGATCCCAAACGCGTTTTGAATGTTCCGTTCGCTGAGCACATCGATCGGCTTGCCAACTTGGCGGATCTTTCCTTTGACTATCAGGGCAACGCGATCGCAAAAGACGGCGGCCTGGTTGAGGTCGTGCAGCGAAATGACAACCGTCAGATTGTGGCTGTGGGCAAGATTGCGTACTAAACTGAGGATCGACGCTTGAAATTTTAGATCGAGCCCGGCCGTCGGTTCGTCGAGCAGCAGTACTTCGGCTTGTTGAGCGAGTGCTCGAGCCAAGATCATTCGTCGCCACTGTCCGCCGGAAAGTTCGGTGATCGGCTGCTCGCGGATTGCACTCAGGTCGGTGTTTTCCAGTGCTAGTTCGACGGCGTTGCGATCTTCCGCCCGCAAGGGCAGAAACCAACCGCGATGTGGCATGCGTCCCATGCAAACCGCGTCGAAGACAGACAGGGGCCAATCTCGGCGTTCTGTTTGCGGCGCGATGGCGATCCGCTTCGCCACTTCGCTACTGTTCATCTTCCAGATCTCTTGTTCATCCAGAACGACTGTACCGTTTTGCGGACGTACTAACCTGGACAATGCGCGCAGCAATGTAGTCTTTCCACATCCGTTCGGTCCCAACAGACCGAGAACTTCGCCAGCTGTGGCTTCCAGCGAAAGTTTCTGTAGCACCCAATCGGAGTGATATCGAAACTCGATATTGTGGGCTTCAAACGACATTACTCGCGGCCCCCAAATCCAGTTCCCGCTGTTTTCAGCAAGTACAGAAAGAACGGTGCGCCGAGCAGGGCGGCGACAACTCCAACCGGCAGTGGCTCGATCGTGATGCCGCGAGCAAGATCGTCGGCCAAGAGCAGTAGTATCGCGCCAATGACGCAACTGGCGGGTATCAAACGCGTGTGACGAGGTCCAACAAGCAGCCTGGCTGCATGCGGTGCCACCAGTCCAACGAAGCCAATCAATCCACTCGTCGCAACGCAAGCGGCCGTCGTCAAACTGGCAGCCACGACAACAACGCCGCGCAAAGTATGCAAGTGGATTCCCATCGAAGATGCCGTCTCTTCGCCAAATGTCAGCGCATCCAGTGCGCGAGATGAACTCCAAATAACGATTACGCCGAGGATGATCAGTGGCGCTGTGCCGCCTAGCTCTATCCACTCCTTCTCGGCGAGGCTGCCGAGCAACCAAGCAAAGATTTTTGCGAGACTATCTGAATTCACAAACATGAGTAGAGACACCAAGGCGCTGGCAAAACTACTGACGGCAACTCCTGCTAACAGCAGTGACATGGTGGGAGTTTGCCCACCCATGCCGATGCCACGATTGGTAGATGCGATTCCATAGACGATCGCCACAGCTCCCAAAGCACCAATCATTGCGAACCAAGGAACGGGTTGCAGTCCGCCGTACTGCCAAGGGAGGTCCCATTGCAAGTCGAGGACGATGGCAACTGTGGCACCTAACGCCGCGCCACTGGAAGCTCCGATGACGTACGGGTCGGCGAGCGGATTTCGAAAAAGCCCTTGGTATCCGGCGCCCGATGCGGCGAGTCCGCCTCCGACAAACAGCCCAAAAACGATTCGCTGCAAACGCAGCCAGAGAATATTGTAATTGGCGGGATCAACATTTTCGCTGCTGGGCCAGAACATCGTCTTTACGATTTCGGGAACGCTGATATAAACCGTACCGAAACAGAGGCTGCCGAGAATGACAACGAAGAGGATTCCGAGCAAGATCGCTGATTGGACGGCCCAGGATTTCACTCTGTCGAACCTCTACTCGGCGCGATATCTCCGAGGTCAAGTTGCGGATAAATCGCCGTCACCATCGCTTCCAAGGCGTCGATGACTCGTGGACCCGGGCGGGAAACGATATCTTCGTCAATAAAGTGAACGTCTTTATTGACGATTGCATTAATGTTGGACCACGCCGATCGCGCCAGCATCAGTGCCTTCTTGTTGTCAGTGCTCGCAGATGTCGGTGCTAGAATCACAGAGGGGTTGCGAACCAGCAGCGACTCTTCGCTGACCCTCGGGAACGGCGAGTCCAGGTCGGCAAAGATATTCTTACCACCCGCTTCAACAATTAACTCGTGAATGAAACTTCCCTGGCCTGCGGTTGTCAGTGGTCGATTCCAGACCTCGTAATACACGGTTCGGACGTCCTCGGCCTGAAGAGTGGACACGGCAGTTCGAACCCGTTGCAGTCGTACGCGAAACGCCGACGTCACTTGCTCCGCCTGCTCTTTCCTGTCCGTAATGTTTCCGATCGACTCGGTGACTCGAAGGATGTCTTGCAAGGACTGCGGCTCGAGGATGAGAGTCGGGATGCCGAATTTGTTCAGATCTTTGAGGATCCCGTCGTGCGAACGCCCGGCGAGAACCAAATCTGGCTTGAGGGAAAGAAGCGTTTCTCGATTGATGCTCTTGCTAAGAAACCCACCGACTTTGGTCCGCTGTTGAGCCTCAGGCGGGAAGTTGCAGAAAGTGGTAACACCAACGACTTTGTCCCCCGCACCGACTGCAAAAAGCATTTCTGTGTTGGCGGGCGTCAACGAGATGATTCGTTGCGGTGACTTGGCGAGTGGCACTTCGCGGTTCAAATCGTCCGTCGCCACGTACCAAGCGTCGCCAATTGCGACGGGCGCGATTTTGGACGGATTGTCACATCCTGCTGCTACCAGCAGGCTTAACGCGAATGCGCAGCACCATTTTCGAGTCGCCAACATTGTGTCCCTTCCAGAGCAGTTTCAAGCTCTGCATTTTCTCAAATCGCCGACGCAGATGGTAGGGGGCTTCTTTCTTTGGTGTTACCTCCCCAGCGCAGCGTCAGGGGAGGTCGCAGGCGGTTTTTCTGAAATTGGGCTCCGGTGGGGCGGTTGAAGTGTAGCTAGTGTTGAGTCCGATCTACTCGCGCACTTTACGTTTCGCTTTCATTCCAGAAGCCGCGAGTTTTCTTTCACTAAAACGCGGCTTTTCGTTAACGGCTTGCGCGATAGCGAAGCCAACGGCCTCTACATCCTCGAGCACATCTTCATTAGTGAACCTGACGACTTGCCACCCAAGCTCTTCAAGCTACTTCTGTCGCGACAGATCAGACTCGTCTTGATAGTCATGGTAACCACCGTCAAGTTCCACAACTAGTTTTCGCGTTACACAGGCGAAATCAGCATAGTACGGACCAATAGGATGTTGGCGACGAAATTTCAGGCCGGACAATTGCTTTCCTCGTATGGCATGCCACATCTACTTCAC
>JBLHLE010000002.1:0-26123 GCA_047620805.1 Pirellulaceae bacterium | reverse complement strand
CGATTGTCAAACGGGTCGGCAACCAATTCCTCATCGCGCCACAGTTTCTTTGTCTGGTTGTTGCTGCGTTTAATGTAAAAAGCGAAATCGAAGCCCTGTTTCATCGGCTGTAACTCGACGGTATCGCCCAAGTGCCACTTGCCACACAATCCGGTCGCGTAGCCGGCGCCCCTGAATACATCGGCGATAGTCAGGGCTTCCGTCGCTAGGCCGTTCGCCCCATTGATCTTGTACCCGACCACCCCGCCCGGCCAGCCAACGCGAGTAGGATACGCGCCGGTCAACAGCGCCATTCGCGACGGCGTGCACACAGTACTACCTGCGTAATAACTTGTCAGCCGAATGCCTTCACTTGCCATCTTGTCGAGCACGGGCGTTCGGATTGATTCGCTGCCGTAGCACGACAAATCTTGATAGCCCAGGTCGTCGGCCATCATCAGCACAACATTTGGGCGGTCGGCGACATTCGCGCGATCGTCGGCATTCGTCACGAAAGGGAAAAACAACACCGCAGTCGCGAAGATGAAAATCGCCGCTGGTCTAGTTCGTCTGTTGATCATTGTTGTATCTTCGATTCGATTGTGGGTTCATTTTGCCACGGCTTAGTACCCGCAAGTGCTAAACGGCGAGGCTGGCAGACCGTCCGTGTTGTAAAGGTTGCAGCCGAGAGGGTACTGAGTGTAGGCATAGCGCACAGCGATTGGCTCTTTGACACTTTTACTGGAGACTAGCAAATCCGGGCCGTCTAATTTTCCGTCCGCCCAATGCCAGCTGCCGTCCTTCGCTTTGATCGATAACCACGGCATCTTCGCGGCGGGCGTTGGCTTCGCTGGCACATAGTCTGCCTTGCTGGCGAGCATCAAGCCGTTTTGTGCGTAGTCAAAACTGACACGAATAGCAGCGCCTTCGATTTTGTGGCTTTTGTAGATCGGCCCGCTTGGTACCAAATCATCTTGGCCATAGTCATTGTGAAGGGCCCAGCGTGCCAGACGGATTCCGACATCGTATTTGTTGAGCGGATGTTCGTGGATAGCACCGACGTCAATCGCCACAGCCATACCAGTATTCTTGATGGCGAGCGCTTCCAGCTGGGCGTTGCGGATCTTGGCCCGGCCATCCCCTCCGCCGGGATCGTCCGTGGGCGAACTACCGATACTGGCGATCTGCACAAAATAAAAGGGGAAGTCTCCTTGCCCCCAGGACTTACGCCAGTCGACGATCATCGACTGCATTTTCAAAAAGTACTCGCGTCCATCCTTGGCGTTTCCCTCACCCTGATACCATAGACTGCCGCGCATCCCGTATCCCACTAGCGGTGCAATTTTCCTTTCGTAATTGGTTTCGCGATTGGGATCCCTTTTGCGCTGTGGACTTTGGAGTTCTTGCGGGAGCGTCCGCATCCATGATTCGATCGGCGATCCGCCGGTGGCGGCGATCAACATACCTACTGGAACCATCAGTTCTCGCTGCACTTCGCGAGCAAAGCAGAAACCGACTCGCGAAAATCGCCCAGCCGTTTCAGGAGTAGAAACGATCCACTCATCATCCTCCAGTCTGCGTAAAGCGGGAAAATCGGCGGTGGCCAACGAGCCCCGTGGATACGGATCTCGACCGAACCTGCCCGCCATGTTCGACTGTCCAGAGCAAAGCCAGACCTCGCCGATTAGGATGTTCTTGACCGTCTTGACCGTCTTGCTACCATCGAGTTCACCGACGATGGTCAGCGTCTGCCCCTCTGGTGACTCGTTGACCGAAGTCAATTTATCGGCAGGCATCGGATCGAGCGTAACTTTCCAGCGACCGTCTTTCTTTGCAGTGGTGACCTTTGTTTGCGTGCCAAACGCAATGGTGATCTTCACCCCCGGCAGTGACCGTCCCCACACAGCAACCGGCATCTGCTGTTGTAAGACGGCGTTATCGCGGAAAGGGGTGCCGACCTCGATGAGCACGCCGTCCTCAGCAGCGTTCAAAGGGGAAGACAACAACGCGGGAAACGACAAGGACGCGAGAAGCAGAGTTGCGGCGATTCGTTGGGTGATGATCATTTTGTTTTCCGTTGCAGAACGGGTGTGTAAAGTGGACGATGGTCACTCACCGTTCGCCCCTTCCACTGCCGGCAACTTTTGCTCTTCGATCCGCAGCCAGAAGTGACCGCGAGGGGGTTGGACGCCGTTGCGGGGGTGGTTATAGCGTAGGAAACTGGTGGCCGCGATAGTCACCTTGCCACCCTTGAATTCGTCGCGGACGTCGTCGAAGATGAATCCGCCACGTGGTTGGCCGCCTTGGCGGACTGCGACGCCAGTAGTTGACTGAGCCAGCAACTTGCCGTTGGCGTAGAGGGCGTAACCTTCGCCTGAGTTGACGTGGGCGGCGCCCCCGACCACGACGCGGTAGCGGTGGCCTTCTTTTAGCGGCGGGATTTCGATCGTACCGCGAATCAGCAGCACTTCTTTGTCCCACAAAGTTTCGGGCTTAACGCCGCAACGGCAGAACGGGGCCGTACACGTTGCCGACAACGGTGCCAGTTTGCCGTCGAGCTGCCCGAACGGTTGCAGACCTTTCTTCCAACCAGCTTTGATCGCATCGAATTCCGGCGCGATCCAATTCTCCATCCCTGCGGGATACGTTACGTTGCGAAAGCGGTTGCCTTTCTCAATAGCCAGCGTCTCGGGGGGACCGAAGCTTAGATAGTTCCACTTTATTTTGTCGAGGTCAGGACCAAACGATCGCCAATCGTATTCGTCAATTCCGACCGCTCGGTAACAGTTTTCGAGTCCGTACATTGCGCCGCGGAGAAATTGGTTGGCGCGCTGTGGTCGCTGGCTAGCTGCCTCTTCCAGCAGAGACTTGTTGTACCGCGGGTTAGCGATGTACGAAGACGCGATGCCGTCCAGGATGATTGGCCTGAGCGCCAGTTGAGTCGCAGCTTTCTCTTGTTCGGTCGCTTCGGTTGCCTGCGTTTGAGCAACGCGTGATGGCCGGTTGGCCTGCGGTAGCGGTTCCGCTTTGCCGCCGAGCAGTCCGACCATCGCCCGACCGAGCGCGTCGCCGATTAGCACGTAGGTTTCCGCATTGCGATTGTAGTGATAGTCTTGATTCGTGGGCGATTCATCGACTTCACGCCAGAAGTCGCGGGTGTCGATCGAGGCTACCGTACCAGTGTACTCGGGATGCATCTTCGCATCGCCCACCGCCATTTGTGCTTTCAGGATCCGCAAGAACTTGTCCGACATGTTGTGTCCCCCGAATCCGACCGTGGCGACGACGACCGGTAGCTTTGGCGCTTTGAACTCTTTGCGGACGTCATTGATCAGATTGACCAAGTGCTTTTCGTATTCGGCAATGGACTCGTCCGTACCGCTATCTTTGTGTCCCTGGAACCAGGCGAAGCCAGCTATCTCGTAGCCTTGCCCGTTGTAGCCAGGAACGACTTTGTCGATGTTGTCGAGCGTCTTGCGTACACCTTCGACCATGAGCTTGTATTCGGCGGATTCGAAGTCGTTGTCAGGATCGGTTCGGCCGCTCGACGGCGGGCGAAAATCGAAGCCGAGCGAACGGTTGCCTTGCGAGGTTTTGATTAGCAGGACCTGCTCGTCGTGGAAGGTGCCCAGCACGTGTCCGAAGCCGAGTTCCGGTCCGATTGACTTGCCGTTCGAAGTTGCGCTGAGAGGAGATCCTTTGCCGTCGGCAGCAAGCCGAGCTTCCTGAAAGTACACGTCATTGCGAACCGTCCAGTCGCCGTCGGCAGCGACCAGCCAGGGGAACTTTCCTTCCCGCTTGGCGACCGCTTCGAGATCGCCGTTACCCAGCAGATCCATCTTCTGCGCCCAGCATCTCGGCGGGTCGCCTGGGAAACCAGAAATCTCGAAAGCATAGCGTTTACCAGGCACGAGGGTCACGTCCTGCAGGACTGCGGCGCCGCCAGGTTCAAGTCGGTAGACTTCTTTGCCGTCGAGTTTCATGACGCCGTGGGAACTCTCGCCGAATCCGATATGCAACTGATAGACGCCATGCTGCGGCACTTCCAATTGCCCTGCGAAAATCGCCTTGTCCGTCGTTTTTCCGTCCGGCGAATAAACACGTAGCCGCGAGATCTTGTAGTTGCCGACTTTGTAGATCGCAAGCGGGCCATCCGGCACGTTGGGATCGGAGCTAAGGTAAACCCCCGTGTAGACATTCTTGGCACCACTAATGTCACCCATCCCGACCATGTTGGACTGGCCTGCGAGAATGTAGACCTTGACCGATTTCGTCGCGTCGCCCACCTTGCCGTCAGGATCGGGGAGTTGGGCTGGGACGTCGGCCGCCGAAACGGGAAAGGCTACTACAATCAGCGCGAAGGCCATTAGCAAGCTCGTTGATTTCATTATGTTCTCCGTATGGGAATCGATGGTATTTGGTTGTCTTCGTTGTAGCTAATCAAACAAATTCTGTGGGCTTACTCCCGCAGTTATGTGCAGTCGCCAGTTCGCGGCTAAGAGTGATTTATTGTCTCGTTAGCACATACCACGGCGACTGCCAACCGACGGGGTGTCCGACCTTGAATCCGCCGACTTCCACAAAGAGGTAGTCCTCGCCATCCAGCGTTTTGACGTTCATCTTCAATGCCTCGTAACTGTTCAGATCCATCAGCGTGTCGCCCGACCAAAGCCGCGTTATATTGTCCGTTTGGCCATTGTCATTGAAGCTGATGGTTGCGAACTGGGCTCCTCGCGGATTCAGTCGCTTATCGGGCGTGAACTCGTCGATCGTCTTGACGACGCCGAGTGTTCTCCAGCGGCCCAGGAGTTTCGGATTGGCGACGAACTTTCCGTCGTAGAGGAACTTGGCGGCGCTGGCTTGGCGTTCACGGTCCGCCGGATCCTGAGCGGCCTGCCAATCTGACGAAAGCATGGCGACGACTGTTGCCGACTTGCGTACCAGATCGTCGCCCATCGGCGGCAGCTTCTGCTGCTCGAGGTGCACGCTGATTTTACCCTGCGGAACGCGAGAGCTCGGTTTCACTTTGTATTTGTCGCCAAATCGGAGGAACGTCTTCACCGCGATGGTGATCTGGCCTCCCTTAAAGTCAGCGAGAAAATCCTTGGTAATGTAAGCACCTTTCGGTAGGCCACCGGCACCGCGACCGTTGCAGCTCTTGGTTTCGATCAGAGGCCTACCGTTAATGTAGACGATGTGTCCACCACCTGAGCCGACGTGGTCACCATCGTTGACTCGCAAACGATAGCGGTGGCCATCTTTCAGCGGCGGGACCTTGAACGTCCCACGCATCATCAGCACTTCCTTTTCCCAAAGCGTGTTCACTTTCGTAGCGCCGTAGCAACCGGGCCCGGTGCAACCGGCACTGCATTTGTGAATCGGATGTGTCGGGATCTTGCCCATGAAGTGACCAAATGGGCTGTTGCCTCGCTTCCAGATGGCGTGCTCATCTGTGGCTCCGAACGCGGGTTGGAACCAATGTTCCATATCCTTGGGCAGCTTAACTTCGCGGTAGCGTGTAATCAGCTGGTCAAACGAAATTTGCTCGGCGAGTATCGGATCGAAGCTATGATACGACCACTCTGCGTTTCGCAAATCCATGAACATCTGCCAGCCGTAGTCGCTCTGCCCCGAGCGTGCGTAGAGCGCCGCTAGTCCATCGATCGTATCCCGCGATCCCCCCGGCCGTTCCGACTGTACCTCGGCGGCTGCCAGTTTTTGCAGCGACTGGCGGTTGCGTCCGACGTACTCCGGGATCAACTCGTCCGTGATGATCGGAGTGATCGCCTTTTTGAGTTTGGGGCCGAATTGGCTGGAGTCCGCCCTCAGAAAAAACTCTTTGTAGGGCAGGATCTCGTTCGGATGGCGCTCGCGGGCGATTCCGTAGAGTGCATCTAATCCGCCCGGCACATCGGCCAGCGACTCGGCAATGAACTTCAGATGCGAATCGAAGGTTGAGGAAATATCCTGACCGCCTGGAGCCGTTTTCACCCCCGCGTAGTCCGTGTAGGTCTCCTTTAAAGTCTCCGCGGCCAACTTGTGTACCGCCGGTCCACCTGCCTTTAGTTTAGCGCGAATACTTCCCATGAGTCCTAGAGTCAACGCCGAGCGTTGATTGGTTCGGACCAGTTCGCCAATTGGCGGCAGCACTTTCTCATAACACCGCTCGTCCGCCACGACAGGTGTGAGCGCGGTCAGGGTGGCGTTTTGCAGCCACCAGTCCTCGTGCTGAAGATACGGAAGCAGCAGATCGACGTGAGGCACGACCCAGTCAGCGGGCGCGTGGCCGATGATTCGAAGTGAAATATCTTTGCTCCACCAAGATTCCTGCGACGTCTGCACTGCCTGAATCGCGAGGTCGAAAACTTCGCGGGTCAGCACTTCGGTTCGACGCTCGATCCTCAAAATTTCGTAAACGGCCGCCAACATGGCGCGACGCACGCGGGGCGACTTCGAACGAAGGAACTCCATCATCAGCTCTTTCCGCACCTTGCCACCGGGCTCGCGCCATCCGATGTAACCGCTGTTGATTCCTAGTACCTTGTTTGCAGCGACGAAGCGGATGTTGTGATCTTGGTGGTGAATGTACTTGCGCAGCAAATCGTCGCTTACCTCGCCCGATTTGTGAAGCCGGATCAGAACGGGCTTACTGGAGTCTTGAGCTAGTGTTTCAACGGAAAGATCATGCCGCTTGCCACTGGAATCTGGGACTGCATCCAATGACACAAAAGTGTTGTCAGCCGCGGTTCCCCAAGGCTGCTTGGGCAGTTGGTATTGCTTGGAATATTTCGTGCGCGGTGCACCGGCGATACGTAGCGTCTGGCGCGGCATGGTGTATGCCAGACCAAAGCCGCCTCCCCACTCAACTTTGTCGTAGCCGGCGCCGCCGAGGATAGCGAACGAGCCGTCGAACCGGCGGGACAGATCGTAGTGCCACTGGCGGTTATTCATGAATTCGCGATATTGCTTTGGCTTTTTCTCGTGCAACAACCCCATCGCCGCGCTACGCCAAATCTCGCCAATCCCGCCGCCAGTATGACCGTGCAGCATGAAGCTGGTGGTGTAGAAACTCTGCATGGCGCAGACATCGCGGGCCCCGGCGTAGACGGACGTTTCTCCGTCGGGTGTGAGCGCCGCTGCCGCCGCCATGGCGAAGGCCAGGTTGCCGTTCTTGCCGTTGTCCACAAAACCAACTTCCGGACGATTGTCGCCGTAGGGATTTCCGCCGCGGCCGGCATAGCGATAGAAGTGAACCAGCGCGCCGAGCAACGCGTGATCGGGAACTTCCGCCCCGCACTCTTTGGCCAACAGCAGAAATGTAACTACGGCGGTGCCGCCTGCGTTTAGGTGTCCGTTTCCGTAGGTCACACTCGGCACCCCGCCGCGACCGGCCCAGCCATCCAGATACTGTCCTTTAACTGCGTTGTCGACCCACCGCTGGATATTCGCCAGGACCACTGGATCGCCAGTGCGGAGATAGCATTCGCAAAGTGGGATACCACCGTAGCCAAGGTGCCAGGCATAAGTATGCGCCGGCGCCTTCCGCGCCCAATCGAGCGCGACCGCAAGATCCTTGTCCTCGCCTGTGGAGAGCAGGAATAGCATGCCGATGCCAGCGAAACCTTTGTTGGAATCTGGTTTCGATAGGTAATCCGCGAACGCGCGCACAATCTTGTCCGTCTTGGGACAATCAAGTGGCCACGTTTTGCTGTAGGCACCAAGTACGGGGACTTTGACGATGATCGGTTCGGCCCGATCTTTGATGGCGAACTTGAGAACACCGTCGCTTGCCTCAGCCGCTGCTAAGATCTGGCCAAGCTGTATGCGCGGGTCGATGTCGGCGAGCTTTTGTCCATTGATCGATTCGATAATCTGTCCAGCATTGAGCTTGCCGGTAGCCGCGGCCGGAGAGCCTTCCTCAATATTGCTGATCCGCATCGTGAAAGCCGGCTGGATCAGGTCGATGCCCATACCAACCGGACCAACGCGTGCGATGTTGTTCAGCGACTTCGTTTCACTCGGTCGCGTCGAGAACACACCGGGGCCCTTGTAAAACGAGCCATCTTCTGCTGCGGTGATTCCGCAAATGAGAAGACATGCAAAGAAAGTAAATCGATTCATCGCTTGTTTCCGTTTCTAGGATCTTTGCTCGTTGCAGGTTCAGTTTTAGGTATTTTGGATTATTGGAGGCGAAGACGAAGACGAAGCGCCACCTTTGTCTTAGCGTCGGGTAAATGTGTGGAATCCACCTGCCACGTCAGCGCACCGTTGGCGTGGCTTTGAACCCCGGGTAAGCAGAGGAGTTCATCGCCGAAGGTGGCGATCGAAATCACGTTTCCGCTCGAATCAGCCAGGTATCGCCGCGACCCGTCGTCGCTATTGAGAAGGTGCGATCCGGCGAACAGAAATGTATGTGAAAATTTGGAGCGATCATCAACGACGCCCTGACCGTTTACATTTGCTTCTACGCCTGGCTCTCTACCAGACCGCGTCACGAACATGCCGATCGGATGCTCGACCAACTTGCCGTCGGAGTTCTTAAATACCAGGTAGACGTCAATCGGATCGCCCTGCGGTGGAACATCGACCCACCGCGTTTCCTCTTCGTTCACAGGCTTTCGCATGGCCGGGTTGCCATTGGTCGCCCCCAGTAGCAACAGTCCTGTGTGAACGTGCATCGCCCGAGCGTCAATCGACACCAGCGACTCGTGTTCCTTGCTGTCTTTCGTACAGGCGATAAGTTCGAGGAAGCCTTCGTCGAGACAAATAGCTGCCTCGAGGTCGACGCATCGTTTTTCAATGTCGATCAACATACCGGGTAGCTTGACTGGCGCGCGAACTGGTTTCCTTGCCGCGGGCTTGATTGCCGCCGTTTCATCGGCACAGCAAGAATTCAGAGGCATCGCCACCAGTGTTATGGCGAACGCAAAAAGCACTACCATCATTACGACAGTGCTCTCGACTACTGAACTGATTCTTTTTGGTGCGCGAATTTTTGGAACGCGATTCAATTTACTTCAACCTTCTTTAATCGAAGGACTGGAGATTGCCGGATAGCGAACGAGGCGGGACGTTTCATACAGTTACATATAGTACACGGCGCGATAATTGCATTTAGGAAATAAACAATCGTTTCTGAGAAACATTGAGAATTCGCTCGCCGGAAAGCAAGCGAATTCGGACGACCAAACAATGACGCCAGGAGCTGAGACGATCAGTTACAGTCGCACAACGCTAAAAATCGAGATCCAAATCGTTGAATTCAGTGATTGGCGGCTTTCCGGGATTGTCGAGTTTGAGCAGGTTCTTGCCAGCTCGTGCCGAGAGTGCTTTCCACTTGGCGTAGAGTCCGGCTATTTGCGGATCTTTGAGGCGGACTTCGAGACCGCCTCGCAGTTCAGTCACTTCGATGAACTCGATGGCATCGATTAAGGCTGCGGCCGCCAGTTTCTTGTCAGCGGCTGGGGCTTTCTCCATGTGCGACGTGCAAGCGATGATGCTTTCGGCAGCCGTGTCGGTGACTCCGCCTTGTCGCATCACGCGTTGCAGCACCTGGGCGCTGCGGCCAGAATGGACGTGGCCGAGATACTGAACCACAGACTCATGACGCACCATCTTCAGCAGCGGTTCGGCGAAGTCCAGGACTTCCTTATCAGACCGAGTGAAGATGCCATCGGGGCCGATCACCACTCGACGCAGGCTACCACCAGCGGCAATCGCGGCGCGCGGCGTGCCGAGGTTGTCTTTGATAATTTCCAGCAGCAGTTCGTCGGCTCGCGGATCGGGCGAATAGGAGAGCGAGTTTACAATCACGGCAAGCTCGCTGTCGTCCGATGATTCCGCTTCTATCTGTAGGACTGACAAACTCTCGGTACCGCCAAGTTGCGCGAGGATCCAGAACAGGGAATGACGCACGGGCGGTTCCCACTGCGGTAACGCCCACAATGCGACTCGGCGAACCTGTTGCGCGGCTTGCGAATTGTCGCGTAGCGAGAGGAGCGCTTTTTCGCAGGCTTCTAGTTCCATCGCTCCTCGGGCGGTTTGCATGAACGCAAACACTTTTTTCAGTTCGTTTTCGCCGCCGAGTTTTAGGAGAGCCTGCACAGCGGCGGCGCGGACGATTTCTTCCGAGTGTTCGAGCGCCTGGCGCGCTACGGCAAGCGTTTCGGCATCTCCACGGTCAGCCAATAGCGCCAAGGTCGCCGCGGCTTGAGGTGCAGGAGTGCTCGTGCTTCCAAAGTGTGACAACAGCGAATTCGTTACGGCCTTGCCCGGGAGTTTCACCCCAAGGCTATATGCATGGTGACGCAGACGCCAGTAATCGTGCCCAATGTAAGGGACGAGGTCGTCGATTGCGTCGGCACCCAGTGTTTCTGCTAAAAACGTCATGGCCGCGATCTTGCGGAAATAGTATTTGCTTGCCAGATCTTCCAATTCCGCCCGGCACAGTTTTATTTTGGCTCCAGTAGCGTCGGTTTGGTCAAGGGTCGAATTGAACAATCGTTGTGCTGCGGCTGCAAGGCTTGGCAGCTCCGGCGACTTCTCCGTCGCGTCGATTAGCGAGATCAGTTCAGTCACATTTGTATGAATCGTTTTCTCACCGACCTTCTTTGACACCCGTGCCAGTGGCTCGTCAGCAATCCAATTCTTAAGGGGCACAAGGATGTCTCGAAAGGCCGCCGGGTTGTTCTTGATCGCCTGGGCGTCAACGACTCCTCGCTTAAAATGGACACGGGAACGGAGGTGCCGCGGAAGACTATCTCGCTTTCGCAAGTAGCTGGCTGTGGAATCAAAGTATTCGCGATAACCCAGCGCTGAAAGGACTTCCAGGCCAGCCGTCCTGCGGGCAGAAAACATTTGGTCGGCGATCTGTTCCTCTTCGGCAACAAATATCAACGGACCAGCCAATCGCGCCGTCGTGTCTTTCGACCAGATGCCTTTGCGAGTCCTGAGGAAGGGCCGATTCCCAGCTGGATCGAGTTCAAGAACTTTCTGCATAGCCGATTCAATAAGCTCCTTGTCGAAACCCGCGTCGAACGGAGACGTTGCGAGGCTCGACTCACCGGAAAACATCTTTTGCGTGAATGCCCGCAGACTGTTGGGAGACATGGAATAAGCGCCGTTGGCCGCGGTAGTCGCCTTCAGTAAAGCCAGTTGCGTTTCCTTGCTGCTGGAAGCCTGTGTCATCGTGCGAGCCGCCTGCATGCGGATAAATTCCGCTGGATCATGTAGCAGCCGAGCCACTTTCGACATGTATTGCAGCGTCGCATCCGGGCCGCATGCCGCGAGTCCCAGGCAACCGCTGTCGCGAAGTCGCGGCTCGTCGCTTTCGAGCAGTTCCACAAATCGGGGCAGGATTTCTTTCTCGCCTGCCAGATAGCGTTTGCCCAACTCGCGAGCGTACTGGCCGCGCGCTTTTGGCTTAAACATATCGAGCTGTTGGAACAACTCGTCCGTCGTCCTCTCCTGATAAGGCTTGCCAGCGAGCTGAATCAACGATGGGTCGTTGAGCTGAGGCAAGGCACTGGTCATCAGTTGATCCATTTCTTTGTCCGTCCAGGCGTAGGACTCGTCGGCGTCTTTGCCTGTCCACAGCGTTTGCTTAAGCGGCGCGGAGTAGTGCAATGCAAAGGTCGCCGTGGGATCGCGGAGATTCTGCATACCGCCGGTCGGTGACTGGATCACGAATGCCCCGTCGAATCGACGGCAAAGCGTAAACCGCCAACGCAGATTGCGGTGCGTGGCGATCGTGCCCTTCGGCCCACACAGCGTCGCGGCCCAGGGCGAGTAGTGCCAGAAGTAGTCGTTGCCGTGTCCGCCGCGACGGGTGAACGACGCGTGGGTCGACATCTGTGCGAAATACTTCGCGCCATGGTGGTCGCCGATCTGTTTTAGTGCAAACGCGACACCAGTATTTTTGCCATTACTATCGTCGGTCGCGGCAGCTCCATGATGTCCGTAAGGGACGCCCCCTTTATCGACGTAGGAACCGAAAAATCGATAGCCCCGTTTCACCGCCAGATCAATCTCTGGATGTTTGATACCGAGTTTCTGCGCCAGCGCGACGAGAAAGAAGCAGCGATTACCCGCGGCGTTAAGTGCACCGTAGCCCGGATTCATACCGTGTAATTTACCCCCGTTAAACGTCGGCCAGGCAAAAGTGTGTCCCCAAGATCCGCCGCCAGCTTGGCCCATCGCCGTCTTCACCGCATATTCTCGCAAAGCAGGAAGAACAAACTCATCGCCCGTGGCATCGTAATAGATGGCACAGTCCAACGCATCAAAACTCATGAACCAACTGTAGTAGCCTCGCATTTTCATGATGTCGATCGAGTCTTCGATGTTGGGGTGCCACGCCTTGGCTGCAGGGCTGCGGACCCACTGCTTGATCATCTCTCGATGTTCGGGTTTGCCCGACGCGACGAGAGCGAGCGCCATGATTGTCCCCGTTCGATTGGCCTTTACTTTTCCTTCCGCGAATCGATCTTCCAGCACCTTCCAGGCGTTCTCGCGAATTCTCTCCGCCTTGGGGCAATCGTAAGGTGATGTGTCGCTATACGGCGGAAGCACATCGAGTCTGAGGACGAGTTCGGAGGCGACGCCGTCGATTGGGAACCTCTTATAGTCGGCGCTAATGACCTCCTGCTTTCTCGCGGCTTCGGGCTTCCACTCGTACAGCGATTTATCGTCGGCCGCTTCTCTAAACAGTTTTTCGATATCGATGTCGACGACATCGCGCCTGCCGTTTCGTTTGATGAAGTTGCGGTCGCGCCAAACGATCAGTTTAATGACGCCACCATTTTCCTCTTTCTCGGCTTCGATAATGGACTTGCCGATACGCATTCCCAAATGCTCGCCCGCGACAAACTTCTTACCATTCATCCCAAGAATCACGTCGCCCCACTGCAGCTTTCCTTCAGCAGGAGAACCCTTCAATACCGATTGCACTTGAATCTGGTCGCCTTTCATGCCGCCGACCGTGTAGCCAACGATTCCAGTTGGTCCGAAATGCCAGATATCGGGCTTTTGCATTTCACTGACCCGTTCGCCTTTGGTCAGGTCGATCAGTTTTGCAGGACGTTTTGTTTCGCCACTTGCGAGCTCCCCTTCTTTGAGGAGTTCTTCGAGTTGCTCTGGCGTTAACGTGCGGTCCTGCGCGATGCTCGTCGAGCCGAGCGCGCAGAACATCGAGGTAAGGCAAAGCGTAATCGCAAGGTATCGTAGCTGCGATCCCAGCATATCCGCCGGTTCTCGTTTTTCGATCAAGATCCACTCTTTGGCAAGTCCAGTTAAGGACTTGAGATAAAGCCTGGATTGAAAGTCTCTCATCGGTCATTTCCTTTTAAGCCACAAGTAGTGGCGGCATGTGGCCCATGGTGTTAGGCATGGGAGCATGTGGATAGGTTGTTTGGTTTGGTTTGGTTTTGTTTTGTTTTGTTTTGTTTTGTTTGGTTTGGTTTGGTTTGGTTTGGTTTGGTTTGGTTTTGGGAATGTTGACGTCTGTTGTCGTTGCGCGAAATCAAAATTCCGCTTAGCGGGAGGGTTTCTCACGACATAGCAACAGTGAATAGCCAGTTGGTCGTCCTAAATTGGCGAACCGGTGTCGTGTCTCTTCGGGGATCGGTGTGGCAATATCCCAAACCAGGTGAACGGTTTGGTTTACGCGTGCTCGGGTTGTACGTCGTTCGGTCAGCAGTTCCATGAACCGCTCCAATAATTGTTCGCCGCGTTCCGACGAATTGACGACAAACGAGTTGCGGCCATACCAGAGCGTCTCGAAAACAAAGTCGTCGTCCATCTTGCCGTTGTAATCTGCAACATTCAAAACTTCGACCGGCCAGGCATGTAACGGCAATCGATAAACGGTTGTCGCTGCATTCGTAGCGGCTGTTGGATCGTCGGTGATGTACACGAACGACTCTCCGCGCCGTGCAAACACCCGTAGCTCGTCGAGCAACGATCTACGCGGCGACGTTGGGCGAACGGTCACCGTTTCTCGCGGTGTCATCGTATCGAACCAACTACTTGGCAGCGGCAGGGGAAAATACGCGCGGTCGTAGTGATTCGCGCGGTGAAAATAGTCGACGATAACGACTGCGATGCCCAGGCCTAACATGATGCGAATCATCGTTAGGTTCATGGCGTCCAACTTGTCCGCCGCCAATTTGTCGCTGTCCGACATCAGAATCGGGTCCAGCGGCTCTTCTTCGATTAATTCGTCGGACACGACACCTTCTTGCTCCTCGGTGGCGCCGATGTGCGCTTCCAGACTATCGTCGATTGTGCCTTCTGATCGTTTCTTTTTTTGTTTTTTCCACTCCTGCGGGGCGTCTTCATTGAGACTCTGCAGGTACTTTAGATCCGACTCGTCCATCCCAGCCTTGTCGAGAAAATCTTCGTTAGCGTCTTCCGCGAAGCGAATTTGAGCCACTTCGTTTTCGCGAGCCTCAGTGGCGGCTTGTTGGGCGAGTGCTTGTCGGTCGTGTTGTTCTTGGATTTGTGCGCTGCGGTCCACCTGAATGCGATTAACATACGTGTTGGAATTTATCTTCGCCAGCACCATCGCAGCGACACCAAACAGCAGCGCGATGTGGACGAGCCAGCCCCGTCGCCGCAGCATGTGCAACAGCCACAACAGCGGCATACACAGCCACAAGGCAATGCTCACGTATCCGATCGTGCTGAAGATTTCCCAATTCATGGTCGCTATCCGGTAAGTCTATTTGTTTAGCTTCTTCACTGCGTCGTCCCATTCGTTAAACGAGTAGTACACCAGATTCACACCTAGATTCATCGCCGCCTCCCGCATCTCTGGAGTCACGTCGCTGTATCCAGGCGACTTCCAGGCGTCGTTCATGTCGCCCGGATGATAGAAGGCGATCCAGCGGCCTTCGTGCTTCAGTCCCATTGCTCGTCGACCGCCGTGATGCCAAAAGGCGGGGGCGCCGTTCGGGAATCCGTACGGGAGCTGGTAGAGCATGTCGTCGTCTGCGATATCCAAAAGCTGTTTGTCGGGAAAAACCTGTCGAATGAATCCGCGAAAGGATCGATCAAACTCGACGCTGCCTGCGTCGGCAATCAACATCCCACCCTTCAAGCAGTATTGGCGTAGGACCTTTTGGTCAGTCGACGAGACTCGTCCCATGCCGCGATTACCGGTGAGAAAGACGAAAGGCGGAAAGCCATTGTCCGGATACTTCGCCAGCAGTGCAATCGAATGACTTTCGCCTTTCGACGCGATCTTCTTGAAGCCTGTCGCTTTGGCGAAAGCGCGGAGGAAGTTAATGTCTGCGGCCGTTTGGTTCATCCCGTCGTCCCAGCCTGCGCCGCCGTGATCGAGGCGGATGAAACGAATCTTGTAGTCGTCCATGCCTTCCGGCCAGCCGCCTTTGGTGCCGCCACCTTTCCCGATCTTACCGGGGTTGGCATTCGCGCTGGCTTGATACGTGTGTTGAGTTTTTTCTTCCATGACTCGATCGACTTGCGTGTCGTCTAAATCGGGTTGAGCGAAGAGTATCGCGGAGTTTGGCCGAAGCGTGAGCGTCTTCTTCTTTTTCTTCTTCGGCTTGACGATTTTGACCATTGCCACTACCGGGTTGCCGCTACCCTTCGGCACTCGGTAGGGTTCGACACACCCACGCATCTGCAAGAGCCACGGAATTAGAATCAAGACCAGAATGTGAGTGGAAAGGCTCGCGTAGATACTGCGCCGCGCTCGCGGGTCGCGGCCGTGCGTCCGGACATCTTCGAGCATTCGATCGCCTGGCATCGGCGGGCCCGCCTTGCGGGTAAACGACGCGTAAATCGAGCGACTTCGCAACATCGCATGTAGCCACGCCGCGTATATGCCAATAGCCAAAGCAGGCCAGCAAACCATCCACCAGAATACGATCGCCGTTGCACGATCTTGCGCTGCACCGTCAAATTCGATTCCCTCGCGTACCACCGCAAAACTCGCCAGCCACACCACCACCACATAAGCGGCAACGGCTGGATAGACTAACGCCAACGACGCTCGTAATAGATGATAAGTCGCCGTGGTCCGAATCAGACTCAAGACGCCGCAAACACCGCAAATAGCACCGACGATTCCGAATGCGGAGAAGCACATTGCAAGAGCAGAACCGAGCCCCGATTCGTCGAGCAGTATCGCCACATTGGCATTGCGATCAAGCATCGCAGCCAGCGCGAGCGGACCAAGAATCCAGGTCAAAACTCCCAACCCAGTCAGCATACCGGTAGCGACACTAACCACGATCGCTTTGAACGCAGAGGGTTGCGTCGGGATCTCGTCGATCCTTCCGGCGATCGGTTGTGATTGGGTTGATTCAGTCATTACGAGAGTAGCATCAGTTGAACGAATTGAGAGCGAACGTTATCTAAATAAGTATTCTCTACTTAAACAAATCTTCCTCTTCTTCAAGCGGCGGCAAGTCGGGGCCGTCGGCCTTCTTTTGCAATTCTGTTTCAATAGCAGACTTGGGATCTTCGGGTGGCGAACCGCCTGGCACTGTTGGCGTGTCTGGCTCCTTGGGATCCTTTGGTTGCCCAGCCGTAGCCGAAGACGGTTTTGAATCGACATTGGCGAATCGCTCGCTGAGATCTAACGGACTGACTCCGTGACGCTCGGCGATATCCCGCAACGATTTTCTCGCGTCCTTCACCGCTTCTTGAAGACGCTCTTCTTCGGTAAACGACGAAGTGTCTTCGCCGAGAAATTCGCTTTTCAAATATCGAATACTGAAGACTCCGACCAGTACAACGTGGACGAGCACCGTGAAGATAAGGATGCCCACCATCGGGCGGCTGCGAAAATCGCTCATCAACGAATCGGGACTCACGTCGTCAAAGTCGGCATGCGACTCGATCGATGGTTTGTCGCTCATTTGTGTTTCTCCCTTGTAAATCCGACACTCGCTCGACAGGCGAGAGTGTGACGATGTTTTCCAGGCGAAGCCCTCGCTTTCGCGATGGGTTTGCTTGGGCATTTACTTTTCTTCTCCGACGGCCTCAATGATCCCGCCAGCTTCGGCGATTGCTTTGAGGACAGGTTCAAATGTCGCTTTAGACAAACTCACGTCGCATTTGAATTGCACGTGCCGTTGTTCGTCCGCGACGGTCTTCGACAATAACGCACGCACTCCCCACTCGACGTCCTTTGCGTTGTCCACGCGATCGCCGTCGAAGTAGATCACGCCCTCGGAATCAATCGCTATGCGAGCCGCCACGACCACTTCGGTCTTCTGGACTTGCTCAGACGTTGGCAGGTCGATCGCCAAGTCCTTGTCCTTGGCAAATTCGCTGAGCAGCAGAAAAAAGATGATCAGTAAAAAGGCGATATCACCCATACTGGCGACAGGCACTTGGACTTTGCGACGTTTTTTCTTGCGAGATGGTTTCACGGTTAGTCCTCTTCCTCAACGATGGCGACAACACCGCCGTTAGCACTGATGGCAGCCAGGACTTGGAAGTAGGACTCGTATACTGTCATGTTTGTGGATTCGAGCATGATCACCCGTTTCTCGGCCGGTTGTTCCGAAAGCTTTAGGGCAGCCAGTCTCGCGTTAAGATTCTCGACCGTCATCTTTTTGTCACTGAAGTAGATGTCCGATCCCCGCAGATTAACGATCGGAGTCTTGTCCATTTGCGATTCGGCTTGCTTCTCACCAGTTGGCAAATCGGCAGTGATGCTTTTGACTTTGACCAACGTCGTCGCGACCAGAAAATAGATGATCAACAGGAACGCGATATCGGAGAACGAACCGGTGGGGATCTCGCCCGTGCGATGTTTCTTTTCTTGTTGTTTGCGATGCTTCGACATGTTCTGTTGTTTTCGTTTGGCGGCGTTCAATGATGTGTCAGGATAAACTCGACCAGGTCAGTTGTAGATTCCTCGATTTCCAATTCAATCTCATCGCTCCAGCGGTTGAACACGCTTTGTGGGATGACCGCGAACAGTGCGATAATCAGTCCGACTGCGGTGGTGACCAGTGCTTCGGAGATCCCCTCGGCAACAGCTCCGCCGCTGCCCGACACGCTACCAGCGTCGGCCAGGCCGGAGAAGGACGCGATCATTCCGGTGACAGTTCCGGTCATGCCCAATAGCGGCGCGGCGGTTCCAACCGTGGTCAGCACGTCGAGCCGTTTGTTCACGACACCCATCGCCTGGGCTTCGTAATCTTCCATCACTTGAGCAACCACCATGCGCATCGTCTCGGTGCTTTCGCCCTTTTCTTTCAGTTGTTGGTACGAACGCAAGCCGGCCAACAACACCGAAGCAATCGGCCCTCGCGCCGTTTTACATTCCGCGATTGCGCCTGTGATGTTGCCTTTTCGCAGGTCGGCCATCACTTTTGATCGCAGTGCGCGCGTGTCGATTTTTCGATTCGCGCGAAACGCCATCCAGCGATCGTAGACCACCGCGAGGCTAATAAGACTGCACAACATTAGCGGCACCATGAGCGGCCCGCCATTGAGAATATGTTCAAGCATAATTGTTATCCGGTTTCAAATTCCAGTTTTTCGCAATGCAAACTTCTTAGTCCCGATCCACCTACCCAACAGGATTAAGAACAAGATTAAGAACGAATACTCACTCCGCCTTTCAATGCGTCTAATACGCGTAGTCCGTCGGTTGGCGACATAGCCAGGCGGCTGAATTGCAAATCTTCGCCAGCTTCGATGACGAGTTCTCCGGTTGTATGACAGTAATGACTGCCTTGGCAGTCAACGATGGGAAAACGTTGAATGTAATGTCGCCGCGCGGCCGCGAATACGACGACATGCTCTTCCATGACACAGATCCAAAGCGGCGTGCGCCACCACCAGCGACCTGCATCGACGCGGGATTTGCTACGCACCTCCATCCTAGGTTGAGCGCCGCCGGTTTCGGTATTCAGGAGTGCCCGTTCGCGTCTGTTCAATGTATGTCCTTGTCATTTGGGGCTTCCAGAAAGAATTCCTGCAAGCCTCCTTGTTCGTAGTCGCGAAGCGACGGCAGCTGTTCCTGCTTCGTGGCCAAAACTCACTCCCATTTGTTGTCGTGTTAGTTCTATTTCTTCAAACTCTCCAGCAACCTTTCTCGCGCTAGTTCTTCTCTTTCGATTATTTTTTCGAACACGGGGTCGGCAAGGCGGCCGCGGCTGTATTTGGCCCAGATGCTGTCGGGGAAATCGAAGGTTGTGCGGCGGTAGATCTGGTACGCGTCTTCGGTTGAATTGAGACGCTCGTGGCTTAGGCCGCTCCAGTACAGCGCCTGGGCTCGGACGTCGCGGGCGTCGTATGACTCGTTGTCTACCACGAATTTGAAGCCTTCGACGGCCGTTTTGTAGTCACCAGCTCGCATGTAGTTCTGAGCTGACCTCAGGCCAGCTAGTCCGGCCAGCGGGTCGTCGGGGAAACGGCTTTGCAGTTTGCCGAAGACGGTGGCCGCGTTCAGGTACTCTTTCGTTGCCAACTCGCGGAAACGGATTGCTTCTCCGGACGCGTCGACATCGTTTTCTTTCTTATCCAGCGCCTCGGCCTTTTTCTTGTAGGCGAGCCCCTGCTTCTGGAAATAGGACCCGAGGCGCGACATGACCGAGGGGATCAACTCGTGCTCGGGATATTTGTAGGCGAGCTTCACGTATTCCTCGACGGAGATGTCCAGCTGGCCCATCTTTTCGTAGACCAGTGCCTTCTTGAACTGCGCCTGCGGAGCAAACTCAGTATCGGGGTAGTCGAGCGGGATCTTTGAAAACCGCGCGAGCGCGTCTTGATACATGAGTTGTTTGGACGCTTCGTTCTTAGCAAGGTCGGCGTATTCCTGCGCGAGGTTGCCGAGCAGATATTCGGCGTGGGCTTTCAGTTCATCGTCCTGATGCGACGCGATCGCCTCGGCCAGCAGCTTCTGAGCGTGACTCATTTCACGGCGGGCGAGGCTCTCTTGATTCATCTTGCGGTGATGCTTGGCAAGTTCAAAGAAACATTCGGCCAACGTGAAGGTGGTTTTGATGGCCACACCGTCTTCGCCATAGCGTTTGCTGAATGGTTGGATCGTGCCGTCCGCGCCTTTGTTGATTGAGACTGAGAGCGAAGTGACGCTGGCGACTAGCGACTTGCCGCTCACGGACACCGTGACTTCGTCGCCGTACTTCACCGGGAAACCGTGGAGCACGACGGACGGCAGGTTGTCGCCGAGTGGTTCGGATGCGTAGCCGAGTGCGAATGAGCCTTTGAAGTGACCGGAGTGAGCGGATGTTTCTCGCAACTGGTATGCAGTCGCGGCTCCGCTGGCGGCTTTCAGATTGACGGTGGTAACGTCTCGATCGGGGCTTTGGTCGAGGCCGGGAGCGATCAGTCGAATGTAGAGTTTTTCGCCGACGAACGCCTTGGTGATTTCGCGGCGATAGCGACCGTTCATGACGTCGAGGAAAGCGTCGCTCGTTAGCGTCACGGTGCTCGTATGCCACTGGATTTTGCCTTGATCGTCTTTGTAGGGGTAACCAACGTGGACTTTGTCACCGGCACGCACTGCGAGTCCGTCGGGAATTTGTGACGACGGCAATGAGTCGGCGGCTGAAGTTGCGTAACTGCGGGTTGGCAGGTCGCCGAGGATGAGCGGGACGCTGAACGAGAAGCGGCCTTCGTCTAATGGTGGAGTGTTGGTCGGCGCTTTGGCGGGGGTCCCGGAGATGTAGCCAGCCGTAGATTGGGATCCGGTGCTACCGGTCGGGGCGGAGACCCAACCTTCAAGTTTGAGTGTGCCGGGGACGCGTACGTCGAATGGTGAGTTAGAAGTTTCTCCCGCCTGCTTGCGGCCGCGGTCAGTCTGAACGTAGGCAGTGAGCGTGCTGCTGTCGGCGAAGGCCAGATGCGGAGCGATGACGTCGAAACGTAGATTGGCGCCGATCAGCGCCTGCTGAGTCTTCGACTTGATCGTCGTCTGATCCATGTGGGCATAGTGCAACGTGCGACGCGGTAGGATGATTTCGGGGCCGTTTTCATTATCGTCGGGGTTTTCGTCGTCGGGTTTGGCGAGTGGGAGCTGTTCCGTCGTGGCGTTGTAGACCGCGAGCGCGGGTGTCGCGTAGCGGGCGTGTTCGATGGTCACCGTGCGGTCAGTCGGAATTCCCGGGTCGAGGTTTTCGGTGTCGCGGAATATAGCGGTAAGCGTACCGCCTTTGGCAACTTGAATTTCGGAATCGCGGGATGGAGTGGTTAAGACGGGGAAAACTCGGCCGAGGAAGACGCCGGAATGCGGTTCGGTTTCGAGGGCGATCATCTTCCTAGCTCCGCTCGCCAGATCTAGGTCCACGGGCTGGCCACCCCCGTTGCCGACCGCCGTGATCTTGAACTCGATTTGGTCGCGATCCGAACTGATGTCCATGTCCGGGTCGGTGATGACGATGGCGACAGCGTCATCCATCTTGAACCGGCGGATATCTTCGAGGACCAGTTGGCGTTCGCCTTCACCGTTCAATTCGTAGTTGAGAAACGATGCGCTGATCATGGCTGTGTTGTATGCGACGCCGAGCCGGCCTTCGTAGCGGGCCGTTGTTCGGCCGTTGCTGCCGGCCTTGGCGATCACGCAGGTGTCTTCGTAACGGACGGAAATCTGGTCGCCAGGGATGACTTCCAATTGCTGGTTGTTGCGCAGTTGCTGGTAGTCGGTCTCGACGGGCAGGCGCTGTTTGCCATCGCGATCGGTGAGTGTGATTTTGTGGATGGCTGGTGCGGCGCCTTCCTGTCCCTCGATGACCAGTCGGACGATTCGGGCCTGCGTATTGGCGGCGAAGGCGATGTCGAATTCGGTCTTGGCTTCGTTGGCAGTGACGCTGGCTGGCTGGTCGATGGTTTTGCGGATCGCGGCGGGGAATTTGGCCGGATCAAACATGCTGTCCGGGCAGGGTTCCAGTTCTTCCTGACCGGACACGTCGCAGAGCAGGTGCGGTTTTCGTTTCTGTAACTCTCCGCGTTGTTCGTTTCGCCAAACTTGAATTTCGTGCACGCCGGGGCGCAGCTCTCGCACAACGGTGAGCGGGTCATCGGCGTCTTCTTCAACTGGCTGGCCGTCGAGGAGGAAGACTGTCTGAGTGTGGTCCGCAGGCGGAAGACCTGCCAATTGGAATGTTCGGATCGCTGCCACGGGTTGATAGAAGAGGGCACGGAAACGCACGAGCATCGCAGAGTTAGGATGACCAGCGTTGTCGACAACAATACTCTCTGCGGAAAGGTTTGTCACGTGGGCGGCGCGGTATCGGCACGCTTCGCGGGCCGAGGTAGTTTCCAGCTTTTCAAGCCAGTCGGCTGGCAGCTCTCGCCCCTTTGGCGCGGAGATTGAAACGCCAGCGGCATGAGTGTGGAATGAAGCGAAGGTGGGCCGGCCATTCCAAGGAGCGGGATCATCGGGGAAACGGGCTCGCGTTGTCCAGTCGCGGCCGTTCATTGACGTCTGCACGACGAAGTGTGTCGGGGCGAGTGTGGGGTCGGTGCAGTGCACGGTCATCTTGTCGAGCGGCACGTTGTCGTTGAGGTCGATGCCCAGCGCCCGCCCGCTGGCTTTGCTGCCGACGGCTCCCGACCACCCGGGATAGGGCTCGGCGCTGATCACCATGTTTGGGTCGCTGCCGGGGGAGGATTCTGATGCGTAGGCCAGCGCCTGTGCCGTGCCCGTCGGGACAATGGCTTCAAACTCGCCGGTATGTGTTCCGGTTTCGGTCAGTCTCAGTTGCGAGATGACGTCGCCGCTACTGGTGGTCAGCGAAACGACGATCTCGTCCACGTCGGCGGTCACGCTCTGATCGGGATCGAATACGCGCAGGTAGATCGGATTACCGGGTCGCACGTTTCTCGTGCCGAGCGCCTGCTGGGCGGTCGAGATGCCGAGTTCGGAGAGGTCCAGTCGTCGCTCGCCCGTTCGCGCGGGAAAGGCTCCGGCCGATATATTCAGCCGGGCATTTGACGCCACGCCGATTACCAGCTCGGGATCGGGTGGCAGGTCAGTCATCTTTGCGCGAAATTCCTTCGAGTAGCCGTACCGAATTTTATCGCGGCCGAGCACCTGGAGCGTCTTGTCGCCCGCTTGCGGCGCGGCCAGTTTCGTTGGCACTTCCGCTCGGTACTTCGACTTATCGTCGCCCAGTTGATGCAGCATCACGCGTTCGCGGTCGCCCGACTCGGCCCAGATCTCGACTTCGATGTCGGCACCTACTCCGGCCACGTTCAGCGACGGATCGTTGAGGTTAATCTTAATCATTTCGCCCGGCACAATGACGCCTTGATCGCGCGTCGCTCCGAGTTCTATCTCCGACGCATCCACCAGTTTTCGCATTTCGAGCTGCGCCTTACCGAGCAGGATCAGGGCGTCGGCATGGTTCGGCGCTCGTTTCAGCACGGCGGTGACTTCGTCGTAGGCGTCGACGTATTTCTCCTGATCGTAAAAGACCTCGGCCCGAGCGAAATGGGCGCGCATCCGCAGGCTGTCGTCGCGGATCAGCATCAGCTTGTCCAACTCAGTGATCGCACTGCCAAAATTCTTCGACACTCGGTCGACCATGACGGACCGCAACGCCGACTTGTATTGTAGTTCGGTCTCCTGATGCTCGGCGGCGTCCGCTACTCGACGATACCACGCGCGAGCCGTCTGATAGTTGCCCTTCTGAAAAGCCGTGTCGGCATAGGCGATCTTAAGTTCGGCTTCCTGCTGCGGAGTGAACGAACCGAGCTCGCGACGCGACCATATCATCAGCTCCTTGACCAGAGCCTCGGCCCGCTCGGTGTCGCGGTCTTCGATGTTGCGTTCCAGTAGCCACAGGCAATAACCCGGCGTCATCTTGCGAATCAGTGGTTCATCGGACGAGTCCTCCAACAACTCGGCGTTCTGGTCGTACAAATCCCACGCGGCACCGACGTTGCCGAGCGCGAATTCGGCCTGCGACTTGTAGACCGGATACGTCGGATCGAGTTCATCAACGGGAATGTCGATCGCGCCAATCGCCAGCGCCGCTTTGCCACTGACTGCGCTGACCCGAGCTTTGATATCGGGAATGCCCCAGTCTTGCTGCGGAAACAGTTTGCGACCGACGGGGCCGTTCAGCGCCGTACGGCACAACGTCACTGCGATAGATGCGGCATCGTCCTCGAGTGCGGCCTGCACCATGAGCGACAACGCGATTGCCCCGCGAGACTGCGGGTGGTCCTTCGCTGCGGCTGCTTGCCAAAGCCCGTCCGCGTAGGGTTCGAGCGGTCCCCATTGCTTGCTTTCTTGTGTTTCTTTCGCGATCCGGATGACGAGGGCTTCATAACCCTGCAGAGTGGGATACTCGCCGATCGGTGCGTTTTCCTTGAACAGCGAAAGCACGAGCCCGCGCGTGGCCGCCGACCATTCGGGCAAAGTCGCAACTTGTTGCAAGCCGAGAACCGCCACCGGCGTGGGTGCTTTGGAGACGCGATCCACCACCGTCTTGAGAGCCGCCTCGACCTGCACCGGTGTCGCCTCTTTCGGCAGTTCAAGTAGCTCGCGGTTTACGAAACGCGGGTCTGTGGCATTGTGTTTCGCCGTCAGTGCACTGGTTCCAAACAGATCCGTGTGCGCGGCCATATCGCCAAAAGCTACATCCAGACGCTCATAGGCTGCCGACGTTTTCAGCACGTCCATCAGGGCCTTCGCGTCTTCGTTCTTCGGCTCCACGCAGTGCATCCACATGCTGAGCATCGGACCCGACAGCTTATTTGCCTTTAGCTGTTGGCGCAGTAAGCCGTCAAGCTTCGCCGCAAATTCGGGCAGCGAACTTCTCAGGTCGCTGACCCCATAGCGGCGCCAGTTATGAGCCCAGTGATCATGAGTATTTGGTAACAGTCGCAGCAACGCATAGCTGTTCTGCTTACCAAAGCGGGACTTCGCGACCGCCCGCGCTAGAAGATATCGGAGGTAATTGTGTCTTGCCGACGACTGCGTGTTATTCATCACTCCGGCATGCAAATCGGTCGTCAGCTTTGTCAATATCTGGACCATGTCGTCGTTCGGCGCGTTGGTAAAGAGCTCCTCCCATAGAGGCAGCGCGCCTGGTATGCGCGGCGAGTCACTGAGGAGATCTGCCAGCAACGCGTTGAAGGCCGCGAGACGATCCTTGCTGTTCGCCGTCGGGTCGAGCTGCTTCTTAAGTTGCTGATAGCGTGAATCGAGGTCGGCGTACTTCTTGATTGGCACATCGTGTTCGACATCCCGCTCGAACATCCCACTGTGCCAGAGGCCGTGAGTGAGAGCCTCTACATCATTAAACCGCCACATTTCAGACTGCATCATGTAGTCGGTAACAGTGCTGTAATTGCGATCCGGCCTCGCCCATGCGCGAACCATGGCAGCCTGGGCGTGCGGGTTGCGGACCAACTGCGGTGCGAGTGCTTTCGCTTCTTCGACGGTAATCGTCTTGTCGAACAGCGGAACGTTGGCCGCGGTCAGGGAATTCAGCATGCCCGGGAACTGAATCAACGCCTTGCGAATGGCAGCCGAATCGAACTTCACTCGATCCTGCGCGATTTTGAAGGCCAACAGGTCGTCTCGTTTATCCGCTGACATCCGCGGCAGCACGGCCAACAGTTGAGCGAGTTTCCGCTCGCCTTCAATCTTGAAACGCTTCTCGCAGTTGCCCGAATGATGGTGGTCGTATTCCACGCCCCAACCCTGTGCGACGAAAAACGCTCCCCGATTGGGATCAAGTCTCATCAATTCCGCTGCAGCCGCCAGCGGAGCATCGCTCAGTTTCGGATCGGCCGGAGCATTGTCGTCCCGCAACTCATCCAGCTTCTGGTTGTACGACATGACCGTGGCGACCCATTTAAGCCGCGCTTTGATTACCGCCGGAGCATTTGCCGCCGCCAGCCGTATCGCCGCCGCATGATCGTCTGGAGTTTCCTTCTTGAACTGCTCGAACTGCGAACAGAGCCATTCGACATCCTTCGTGAATCGCGCCTGGTTAGTCGCTCGATCGTTAACGATTACCGCCAGACGGTCGCACATGGCGATGAGATCGCGACGTTTGATCGCCTGATCAAGGAACCAACGATCGAATCGCTTCGCTCGCCCGAACGGCCGGATGAGATTTCCTTCCTTGCGCATGAACAGATAGGCGGCGTTCTCATCCCCGATCGAATTTAGTAGCAGC
>JBLHLE010000001.1:0-34855 GCA_047620805.1 Pirellulaceae bacterium | reverse complement strand
CGGGTGCGGTTGTTGGTAACGACATTCTATAAAAGCAACGCATGTGCCAATTCCGCTCGAACTCAACAGAAACAGACGGTACTCCCTGTCTGTCAAACAACTTATTGCAATTGCACCGCAATTTCCAAGCGTGCCAAACTAAATCAATGTGCCATCAAATCGACGACAGGCGTCGCAGGTTGAGAATGAGAGTTGCCCGAGTTGCCCTGGGCTCACTCGACGCCCACGTTTTCAATGCGTTATGTTTCTGACGATGCCATGTCAAGTTGCCGAAAGAACTGCTCGAAGAGATATCGATGGCCGACTTTGATTCGCTCCGCAAGATGGCCATTAAATTGTTGAATGTCAGCGAGAAGCTGTCGTACGGACCACCAGCCTTCTACTTAAAGCGAACGCTGTTCGCCAGATTATTCGAGGATGAAGACATGGTGGTCATGAAGATGTAGGTCAGTGATCGCGAACAGAGGAATCTCCCATTGCCAATTGAGTCGGCTGGGACCGCCTAGCCGGAAGACGACCAGTTGCGGGTCCGCTGGAGTTTCAGGCAGAAGATTGTCGTACGATGAAACGGTCGTACGTCAAGCCTGTCGCGGGATGTTGCATCTGCCGTTCAGTTATTTTAGCAATGCGGCGGCAGATAGAAGGGCCAATGACCCCGCGTTTTTGGGAAGTTGGACACTTCTCGTGAGCGCCCGACGGTCAGTAACTTCAACTAGTCGCTGGTTGCCATTGCCATCGACAAATAGGCGCCCACACACAACGCCGCGCTAAGCTAAACGGGTTTAGAAAGACGTCGGTTTCGCGAAGAAACTTCTTGTCGACTGCTGGTAGTAATCGATCTCTCGAAGTTTGAATCTTCCATCCCACGGCTCCATTGCCCAGACATAGGATGCTCCCTCGAAGTCATAGTGGCCAATGACGTTAATGTGGGAAGCACCATTGATCGTGTAACCGAGGTACAGCGCCTGGTGGGGGCCACCAGCATTGTTCTTTAGCCAATCGTAAGTTAGTCGAGTAGCATCAAATGGATCCCAAACGAAGGCTTTCCATTTCATCGTTTCATCGCTCGGCTCAGTTACGTTGGTTGGAGTTGCGTTGTCCGACAGAATTGACAATAGAGCTGGAGTTGGCATTCCGCCTGTTAGTGGGCCGTTGGAGGAAGTCAGGTGCGAGTACAACGGCAAGAGCCGCGATTGTTTCTTCAAGGGTCGTCCGCCACCGCAATACCGTCCCCAAAACTCAAGGCAAGCAGCCCAACAAGCCATGTCGTAGTGTTGCTTTACAGCGTGGTTCCAACCGAGCAGCGTCCCGAGGTCAGCTTCTCTAGGAGAACCGGGGATAGCCGGTGATGCTTCGCCCCAAACCATCGAACCATTATTTGGGGACGGGCGAGTGGCGAGTTTGCTGTCGAGAGCGCCCAACGTGAGCGGTCCTACTTTGCCATCCGGCGTTTCATGGGGAAGTGCTCGCCTTTGAAAGTCTCGCACGGCAGAATCAGTTTCCGAGCCGAATATCCCGTCCGGCCAACCCGACTTGGCGGTGGAAATCGGCATGGGATGCCCGAGTTCGATGAGAGCATCCTGCAGTTCTCTCGCCGCCGGTCCCCGCTCGCCCTGCTTAATTAGACCGTGCCCCGCCGCTACATCGTGAAACCGTGGATGACTGAACCATTTCGATTTGAATGCCATTGCTAACCTCTGCACGTTCTCTGCTTCCTACCCCTTACCGTTGAGGGGACAAGAGACGTTATCGAGGGATCGTGCGGGATGTTGCAATAAAACAAATAAATGGGTTGAAATAGCGGTTAACGCTCGAAGATAAGTAAAGTGTGTGTTACCACCAGCAGTTTTTCGAAATCGATTTGGTAAGCTTCCTAGAGCATGTTCTTGTGCTTCGATTCGAGTCCCTGAAAGTCGTTGGTGATCACACCGTTTTTTCTGTTATCATTTTTACATCGCTTTGAAGTCACCGCCTGGAAAATTGCAGTTTGGTAATCAGATGAAAGATCGCATTCAAAATGTTGTCATAGTGGGTGGTGGTAGCGCGGGTTTCATCGCGGCATTGACGCTTAACTGGCGGTTACCCGATCTTCAAGTCACCGTCGTGCATGCTCCAAACATACCAGTGATTGGTGTCGGTGAATCGACGACCAGCGGCGTGTCCGTCTTTCTGCACGAAATTCTTGGCTTGGACCGCAGCGAATTTTTCCGTGAAGTTCGTCCGAGTTGGAAGTTGGGCCTGCGGCTCGAGTGGGGAGATCCCGGCGATTCCCATTTCAATTATCCGTTCGACGGATATATCGACCATCAGCTCAAAGGGATGTCCAAGCTCAACGGCTTCCACTGCCTTTCGGACTTCAAAGATTGCAGTCTCTACTCCGCGTTGATGGATCGCAAGAAGAGTCCCTGCCTGGACCGAGGCGGACAGATGAGTATCGATCACCGCTACGCATATCACATCAAGAATGAAGCGTTCATCGACTACTTGCGGCGCAAGAGCGAGCAAAAAGGCACGCAGCTCGTCGAAGGGGAAGTGGTCGACGTTCACCGCGACGAAACTGGCGACGTAACAGGCCTGCGACTGAAAGACGGCCGTGAACTCGCCGGCGACTTGTTCATCGATTGCACCGGCTTCCGGTCACTTTTGCTGGACAAGACACTCGGCGAGAAATACGTCGACTATAAAGATGCCCTGTTTTGCGATGCGGCCGTAATCGGTTCGTGGCAGCGCGACGATGAAGTATTGCCCTACACGACCGTCGAAACAATGGACCACGGCTGGTGCTGGAGGATCGATTTCCTGGACGTCGTGACCCGCGGCTACGTTTTCTCCACGGCGTTTTGTTCGGCCGACGAAGCGATGCGCGAGATGAAACGAAAGAATCCGCAGCTTGGAGACGATTTGCAGGTACTGAAGTTTCCTTCCGGACGCTACGAAAACTTCTGGGTCGGCAACGTAGCCGCGATTGGAAATGCGGCGGGATTCGTCGAACCGTTGGAAGCGACGGCGTTGCATTTGATCATTGAGCAAATGCGGTTCTTGACGGAGGCGTTATGTGATAGCGATTGCCGCCCAGGAAAGGCAATGCAGCAGATCGAAAACGAACGGTTTCGCAATATGTGGGACGACGTTCGCGATTTCTTAGCCGTTCATTATCGATTCAACCGCAAACTGAGCACGCCATTCTGGGAGCATTGTCGCGAGCATACCGAATTGGGGAAAGCAGCCGCGCTGGTCGATTACTATCGCCACTCTGGACCGTCGGCGTTGGCGAAGATATTGGTCGAAAAAAGTTCAATTTTCAACTTCTCCGGGTACATGATCATGCTGGTCGGTCAACGGGTCGCAACTGCGGCGCGAAGCGAGTTGACAGATGCCGAGCAGCAGATTTGGAGCAACTACGTGAACAACGTCGGCCACAACGCAGAGCAGGCGATGCCTATGCGCGAAGCACTGCTGCGCTGCTACGACGGTTAATGTTACGTCTCCGACTCATTAGTCCTTTAGTTCCAATTTCAGCAGCTTGACGTTTTTGTACCAAACTTTGTGTCCGTGATCTTGAAATCCCAAGTATCCCGCGCGAGCGAAGTCTTTAACCGCCCGCGGCTTGCCAGCGAGCTTGTACTTGTGTTTCATGCCATCGGGGCAAACGCCCGCTTCGATGAACTTGTCACAGTTCATTGCCGCTACTTCCTCGTTATTAACTTTGATGTTGATGTGCGGTCCATAACATCGGATTTCGAGAGAGTTCCACTCGCCCGTTTTCTTGCCAGCGTTTTTGGTGGTGGCGACCAGGTCGTAAATCGCACCGAATTGGTGTTTGCCAACGGCGGTCCCGCTCATGACTTGTATCTCGAAGCCCGTATGCACGGGGTTCGTAGGATCTTCGACACGGAAGAAGATGCCAGAATTGCAGCGCGGGTCTTCCCAGCGAACATCACATTTTAGAACGAAATTGTCGAATGTGTTTTCGTGCATGACGATGTAACCGCCAGACTTGTAGGGAACAAGCGACCCTTTTTCTACTGGCGTCGCGATCGGCTTGCCGTTGTTGCACTTCCAGCCAGTCAAGTCATTGCCATTAAACAGCAATTGCCAGCCAGCCTTTTTTTCGTCTTCCGAAAGTTGGTTGTCGGCCGTAGCGGATTGGACAAAGAACAACACGGCTAATACCGTGGTGGCGAATTGAAATGTTCGTGTCATTGGATTCTCCCAGTTGTTGTGAAAACAGAGTTGTTGTGAAAACAGAGTTGTTGTGAAAACAGAGTTGTTGTGAAAACAGAGTTGTTGTGAAAACAGAGTTGTTGTGGAAACAGAGTTGTTGTGGAAACAGAGTTGTTGTGGAAACAGAGTTGTGCTGGAAACACAGTTGTTGTGGAAACAGAGTTGTTGTGGAAACAGAGTTGTTGTGGAAACAGAGTTGTTGTGGAAACAGAGTTGTTGTGGAAACAGAGTTGTTGTGGAAACGGCGAGGGTTCATTCTAGAGCGGATTATTCATGAGTAGAACTTAGCTCATTGCAAGTCGTTTGTGGACATGAGTTTGTCGCCAACTTTCCCAAAACACGGCGCAATAGTAACCCGACGCGCAAGCGAGGAAACTCGCCGGATTTCCTCGCTTACGCGTCGGGTTACGAATAATCCGGGCTAGCATTCCGACAGTGCTTTGACGAAGGAAAGAAGGCGAACGAACATTGACGTTCCAGCCGAAACGGCCTGTAGGTAACTCAACTTGCGATTCTGATCCCCACTCGCAGCCCAATTTCAGAAAAACCGACGGCGACCTTCCTACTCAGTTCGCTTGAGGGTAGCCGATAGATCGCCAGCCCTCAAACGATCTGAGTGGGGAGGAAACTCACGTAAAAAGACTCCACGTGGAACGGAGTTCCAACCTTCCCAGACGCTGCGCTGGGAAGTAACTTCAGATCACTCGTGCCGTTTGTAGTACAGATGTCCGTCCTCGGCACCGATCAGTAGATCCGGAGTTCCGTCGCCGTTGAAGTCGACGACGGTGGGGCTGGTGGTGTGGCTGGATATGAGTCGCTTGTCCATCTTGCCGACGTTCTTGAAAATCCACTTGCCGTCCTTCTCGCCCATGTTGACCAATAGATCGGCGTTGATGCTGTTGACGATTACGTCCAAGAGTCCGTCGGCATTCCAATCGACCACAACCAGTTTTCTACGGCCACTGCGTCCAGCTTTGCCGCTGTTCAACTGCAGCGCTGTTCCACTTTCGTCGACGAAGACTCGTTGTGGTGGCAGCAGAACAAGCCGTTTATCAACTCGTTTCCGCGGGTAGAGGCAGAGGTAGCCTTCGCGATCGAGTAACACGAGATCGTTGAGTCCATCTTTGTTGAAATCGACGACGACAGGGGTAGTCCGCCATTGCGTGGCCAGTTCATTACCCACAGGGTCCCACCAGAACCAACTTGGTTTTTGTGCGGCTTGGGGCCATTCGACTTCGACTGCTTGAGCGGCTGCGAGTTCTGGTTTCGTCAAAGATCCGATGTTTCGATACCAGACAATCTTGCCCCAGATTGAATTGACAACGATGTCGGGAAGACCATCGTGATCCCAATCGGCAACTGTTTGTGTCGTGTAGCCCCACTTGGCTTCGCACGGTCCTTGAATCGAGCCATTGGGCCCAGCCATGATACGGATTGTTTTGCCGTCGGCCTCGAGTCGTACTGGACTCGCCCACTTCGGTTGTTCGATTTTCGGACCCGAAAGGTTCTCGAACAACTCGATATAACCAGCAGTGTTGCCACAGATAATATCGTCGTCGCCGTCGTGATCCCAATCGTAACCACACGGAGTGGAAAGAGCTCCGCACTTCAGTTGATCGGCTTGTTGTTGAAAGTATCGAGGAGATTTGAACTGCGGTATGCCATTCTTTAATTCACCAGTATTCTCAACGAATGCCACGCGACCATCTTCGTCGCCGACGATTAAATCAAAGTCCTTGTCGCCATCCCAGTCGACGGCAACTGGCGAAATCATTTCCAAATCCATCGTAACGCCGAGTCGAACCGGCTTGGAATACTTGGGTTGTTGAGCCGACCCGACGTTTTGAAAGTATGTGAAGCCGTCGAGGAATTCGCCACAGAGCAAGTCGAGGTCTCCGTCGCCGTCAAAGTCAGCGAAGTTAGGCGACGGTCGCCCATAAACATCGATCGGCTCGCCCGCCGCCGTTTTCATTTGTTCTGGCGATTCGTATTCGGGAGTTTTATTCGTTCCTTTGTTTCGCAAGATATAGACGAATCCGTGCAGTGGCCCATTGGTCCACTCGCCGTGCTCGTTGTAAGCGTCATCCCATCCGTAGGCGCTCCAATCGCCGTACGCCACACACAGATCCTGCTTCCCGTCGCCATTGAAGTCGACGTAACGCCACTGCCGGGCGCGAGTTTTTGTGCTGGCTTTACCGACGACTTTGTGAAATTGGACGGGTGCGGATAGCTTGGCCACTTGGTCGAATCCGCGTTTGCGAAAGTTGAGATACTCGACGCCCGCCGTCATGATTCGCGGTTCGCCATCGACGTACGATACTTGCATGTCATGGATTCCGCGGCCAATTTTCACTCCCTTCTTAAAAACAGGAAATGACTCACCGGACTCGTTTTCAAAGAAGTACGTGCCGTTGTACGGCTTGTCCGGACAGCAGACGACAAGATCCATATCGCCATCTTCGTCGTAGTCCATCGGCAGCGGCCAAGCCCAGAGTCCTACCCCTAAGTCAGTCGTCGCAGTTGGATTGTTGTATTTCAGGGGCTGAAGCTCTTCCGCGGCTAAAAAACCGCAGGAAGTCATCGACAGGAGAACGGCAACGATCAACGAATTTCGATTCATCATTATCAACATTTTGTTGGGCGATTGGTTTTTAGGGTGTTATTTGCCATGCCGAAAATATACCAAGTATCTTAAAGCTGAGAAAACAATTGAGTTGTCCTGCTGAATGGGCTACACTGCGGCGACATAAGGGAGCCCCCTTGGTTTTGATGAGTTTGCGGCCAGCACTTCTCACTCATCGCACCGCCTCCAGCCTAATCGTTCAATGATATCTACCGTGGCCGTCGACAAAATCCACGACCAACTGCGCGTACTCGATCCGAGTGATACGAACTACGCCGCGGATTTCATCGATCTACTACTCGCTGCAGCTCGGATTCACAAAGTCAGCGATATTCACATTCAACCGACCATCGACGGGCTTGAAGTTCGTTGGCGCGTCGATGGTGTTCTGCAGCTGGTTGGCAAGTTTTCGACTGGCAGTTTGACCGATGTCGTGACGCGCATCAAAGTGCTGTCGCACCTGCTTACCTATAAGTCAGAAGTACCTCAAGAAGGCCGCATAGCGGATCCCGATTCCGACGTGGAAATGCGAGTCAGTACGTTCCCGACATTGCATGGCGAGCGTGCCGTCGTGCGTTTGTTTGGGGCCGCGAGCGAATATCAAAGGCTGGAGAACATCGGCTTGCCCGAGGAAACGACGCAGGCTATTCGAGCAATGCTGAGTGAAACGTCGGGCGCTTTCATTATCACTGGACCGGCGGGCACAGGGAAAACGACGACGGCCTACGCGTGTTTGCGGGAGCTTGTTTACAACAGTGGAGGGGCCAAGAGCATCGTTTCTCTCGAAGACCCAATCGAAGTTGCGCTTGATGGAGTTGCTCAATCTCAAGTAAACGCCCCAGCCGGATTTTCGCTCGATTCAGGCTTGCGGTCGTTACTTCGGCAAGATCCAGAGGTCTTGCTAGTGGGCGAGATCCGCGATCCATCGACGGCCGCGATAGCTTTTCAGGCGTCGCTAACCGGCCATCTGCTGATTACTAGTTTTCACGCGGGTTCGTCGATGGGAGCGATCAGCCGCTTGGCAGATATGGGAATCCCTGACTATTTGCTCCGCAGCTGTATCCTGGGAATACTCAGCCAACGCCTCGTTCGTCGGCTGTGCGACAACTGTAAGCAAGTGATTCCTACGACGAACGAAACTCGATCGCAGGAACTGTTGGGGTTGCCTGTTAGCAGCGGACATGCCGCTGTAGGTTGCGAACGATGCGGGAATTCCGGTTACTCTGGACGCTTGGTGGTGGCGGAGTTGTTTGATGTCAACGCCAACCCACGATACCACGATTTATTGCGGCGAGAAGACGCTAATTTGTTGAACGAGTCTGCTCGGAAACTCGGGTTGGCGACCCTGTGGCAACGGGCCTGCGAGGCAGTATCGCGCGGCGACACGCCACCATCTGAGATTCGACGAGTGTTCGGATTGCGCGACCAATTCAACGAAGCTCCCTTTGATCAGGAGTCCGTTCGGGCAATTTGACCAAGGCGCTGGAGGGAATCGCCGATTCCGCTCGCCGAGTGAAACATGTGCGGCAGACATTTTGGTTAGGCATTGTCTACCCGTTGATCGTTTTTTCGATTACGTATTGTTTGTTCCTGTTCATGCTCGGTGGATTCCTCCCCAGAATCTCGGATGCTTATAAGGGTCTGCAAATAGCTAATTTGGAATGGTTGCACTGGATGGCTGATCATGGCCGAAACGTGAATTCCTACTATGTTTTGCCGCTGTTCGTCATCCTCGCCGTTTTCCTGGTTCAGTGGTTTCGGACTCGAGCGGCGAAAGAGTCCCCGTTTTCCTGGGGCGGATTGCCGACGGCAGGATATGTTCGCCGGCTAAGTCAGATCGCGGTCTTTGCCGAAACTCTATCGCTGTTGATCGATCAAGACGTCCCTTTGGATGAAGCGGTTTCGCTGGCAGGTAGATCGCTGGGGAAATGTCGTTTGCGCGATGTCGCGGTTTCAATGTCCGAGCGGTTACAGCGCGGAGAGAGAATCTTGTCGATCGACGAAGTCCCGCCAGAGTTGCCCGCGCTGTTAGGTTGGTTGATCATGTCGGGACAATCAACGTATCAGCTCAAGAAGGCTACTCGTAAGGCTGCCGACAACTATCGTGTTCGTTCGATCTATCTCGCCTCTTGGATGGCGGTCTACATACCAGTGTTGTTGAGTGTAGCGATCGGCGGAACGACGGTCTTGTTTTATTGTGTAGTGGTTTACGGGTCGTTGACACGTGCAATGTACGAACTCGCAGAGCCCTTTCGGTAGTGCTGCTGGCGAGATATTTGGTTGGAATTCCCGATTCTGCCGAACGAAAATCTGGGCGAATGAACCGTCTGTAAATGAGGAGAGAAAGAATCGAATGAGTCGTTTTCGCTATACAGCAATCAATGCGAATAACGCATCGGTCCACGGCATCGTGGACGCCGATTCCGTCGATGCTGCGCTGCGAAAGCTGATGGGTGACGGCCTTTCGTCAATTGAGTTTGTTCGCGATTCGGACGCACAGGTTATGGGCACACCGGTTGTGGACGCACCGGTTGTGGACGCCCAGGTTGTAGACGCACAGGTTATGGGCACACCGGTTGTAGACGCACCGGTTGTGGACGCCCAGGTTGTAGACGCCCAGGTTATGGGCACTCTAAAAAGCGACGAGGCAAGCGAGTTGGCGGAGATCATCGCGGACGTCGCGGAAGCGGATATTCCCTTGGACATTGGACTCTTGGCCGCGGCTCGGGAAGTTAGGTCTCGCAAGGTAGGCGGCGCATTGCGAATGCTCGCGAATCACGTCAGTAGCGGGGCAAGTCTTCAGAATGCAGTCGATTCGATCCAACACTCTTTGCCAAAGCATATCAGCGGTCTAATTCGAGTCGCCAGTCGGTCTGGGAACCTTGGTGAAGTGTTAGCGGAGCTCGGTGGCTTCCATCAGCGACGACGCGAGAATTGGAATAATTTGTGGTCGTCACTAGCCTATCCGCTCGTAATTGCGTTCTTCGCTTTGATGGTGTTGGCTTTCATGCTGTTAGTTGTGGTACCTCCGATTCGAGAGATATTGATCGAATTCGAGTTGGAACTATCGGCGGTCACGCGGTTCGTATTTGCGATTAGCTATGCGGCCGGTCCGTTGATTGCCGTTTTGTTTGCGATTCCAGTGATTCTGCTTATTTGTCGAATAGCGGTCGGTGAAGCGGGATGGCGTCGCGCCGTAAATGCGATTCCGTTTGTTGGTCCAGCATATCATTGGTGTGGCGTGGCCGAATTGACACGCATGGTGGCATTGTTTTTACGGTGTCAGATGACAGTGGGCGAGTCGATGGACATGAGCGCGGCGGGAGTAAGCGATGCTTATATAGGCGAGTTGGCGTTGGCGATGTCGAAGCGATTGGAGCGCGGCGAACCGTTGGTGGATGTGATGAACTCAACGCCCGGGATACCAAAGTTGGTGCCCGCACTCGTTGGCGCGGGTAATAAGTCAGACGACATTCAGTCGGGCATGTTAAGTGCCGCCGAGGTGCTCGATGGCTTGGCGAACTTCCGCATCTCTGTGGTACGCGTTGTCGTGCCGATGCTGGCGTTCCTGTTCGTTTTCGTTGTCACAATCTTTATCGTGACGGGCATTTTTGCACCGCTACTTCAACTCTTTTCTGGAATTGCCTGAAAGATTGCACATGGAATCAAACGGAGCCGTATTGATCGGATTGTCCGTGTTCAGCATCGCGATGCTGTGGGCGATTCGTATCGTTTACGGACCAACTCGATCGGAGGACATAGTCCGTCGCGGTCTGACTATTGGGGCCTTTTCGCTGCTCGTGATTTCGATAGTCGGCATGATGCTGGTCCTGATGTCGGCCTTTGTGGGCGTCAACATTCTCGTCACCATGTTGGTTGTAATGGTGACTGCTGTCGTACTCGCCACGGCTCGACACCAGTATTTCGAGGCCGAACGTCGGTCATTCGTTTGGACACTGGCCCACGCGATTCAACGCGAATTACCCCTGGTAGATGTTGCTACAGCTTTCCGCGGCGATCGGGTATTCATGTCTCAGTGTTATCGCGTTACGGCGCGATTGAGTGAAGGGTCTTCGTTGCCAGAGGCGATGCGAGCGGCCGCGTTTCCACTGAACGTCGACACATACTTAGCGATTCACATTAGTCGTTTGACGAAACAATTGGGCGCAGCACTCAAGTCGTTTACTGTTGAAAACGAAGAAGTCGACGCCTTGATGAGAGTGGCGTTTACACGAGTATGCTACTTTCTGGCGCTGATAGTCTACTGGTCGCTGTTCACGTTGTTCATGATGACGAAAATTATTCCCATCTACGAAAGGATGTTCGCGGAAGTTGAGTTGGAGCTGCCAACTATCTCCCAAATGTTGATTAACGTGTCATCCGACTACTCAGCTATTATCATACTGATTCTATTTCCGCTGGTCCTCTGTTCGGTGATTGGGCTCGTCATGACCCTGTTAAAGAGTCTCGATTTGCTGGGGCGCGACGTGCCGTTATTGGGCAGGCTAGACTTTGGACTCGACCGAGCTAGAGTGTTGCGAGCCTTGGCATTGTCGGTTCGAGCTTCGAAGGCAATTGATACGTCATTGCAGTTTCTAGGGGAAAACTATCCAAAGAAATTTGTGGCATCAAAATTGAGCAATGCGGCCAGCAAGGCATTTTCGGGACAGCATTGGTGCGAGTCGTTGCAGCAGGTGAATTTGATAGGGATGTCGGACGTGGCAGTCATCAAGTCGGCAGAGCGAGCAGGGAATCTCGCCTGGGCGCTGGAGGAAGTAGCGAACAGTCACTCGAGAAGATTTATCTACAAGATACGTTGGGTACAATCTGTGGTTTATCCAGCTGCCACGCTACTCTTCGGCGCGATTGCGGCGTTCGTTGTTATCGCTTTGTTTGCACCACTTGTCGCTATGATATCGGAGCTCTCACAATGACTCGTCGAACATATCGAAGTGGGATGTCAACTTTGGAAGTCGCAATGGCAGCCGCCATGTTGGCTGTCGCGGCAATTGCAATGACGATATTGTTGTCACTGGTGATGAAGCAAAGTCAGCTGTCCGAGCGAGAGACCATTGCGACGCTTGAAGCCTCCAATATACTCGAGCGAACTTACGCTATTCCTTACGCCATACTCGCAAGTGGTCCGCCGCCTTTCGAGCTATCGCCGACTTTAACAGCGCTCGAAAACGCGATTGTTACTCTGTCCGTTGTCGATCTTGCAGACGCCGATTCGGGCGCTGTCGGGCAGGCCGGCAAAGCCGCGAAACAAGTCACCGTCGAAATTGTTTGGGGCAACGTCCACAAGCCAATGTATCGTCCCGTGCGACTTTCGACTTGGCGTTACGCCGAGGAGGAGACGCAATGACAATCGCAATCACAAGAACAATCACAAGAACAATCACAAGAACAACACGCCGATCGTATCCAACGCGCCGCCGAGGTACGACTTTGGTGCAGGTGATTATCGTAGTCGCGATAACTTCGATATTGGTTGGCATTATGGGTGTCATGTTGCATTCGCTCGTTTGGGCCCACCGCAGTTTTGAGAGTCGGCGGCTGGGTCAGTCCGCGATTCAACGACTGGCTACGCAGTTTCGCGATGACGTTCACAACGCCGAGAATGTTAAGGTCGAAGATGGTTTGACGATCCAAAACGATGGTCAGTTGACACGGTATTCGACCGACGGCGAAACGATTAGGCGAGTGCGATTTGTCGCCGGCCAGCCCGTTCAGCGAGAACAGTGGGTCATCGAAAAATTGGACGAGTTGAGATTCGAAATTCAACAGGGGGACGTGCCAATCGTATCGTTCACCGCCGTCAAGAAACGAGGTATCGATTTACACGTCGATGCTGCTCAGGGGATCACTGCAACGGAAGGAAGTGAAGATGCAAGTCAGTAGCACGCGATCGCGCCGAGGCGCCATATTAGCTGCGGCATTGGTCACACTATTTGTAGTTGTCGCTACTTCTGGAATCATGCTCCGCAGTTTCGCCAATGGTCGCCGCCAAATGTTTAAGCTCCGCCAGCGAGAGCAAATCCAATGGATTGCTACTTCGGCAATTCAACGCGAAATACGAAACCTTCACGCCAACACCAAGTACGCAGGCGAATCTTGGATCGTGAACGAAGAATCGAATTCAACTAACCGTTCAGTTCGTGTAACAACGACGGTCGAGCCGATCGCCGAGGCCCCCGGCTCTCAGCGGTTGTCAGTTCGCGCTGAAATGCTAAATGAATCAGAAGCTGTCGAATTAACCGTAGAGAAACAACTTATTGTTGCTATCCCAGATAGAGGAGAGTCTTTATGATCCATCGCCGAGCATTTACGGTTGTCGAGTTGTTGGTCGTGATCGCGATCATTGGTACCCTCGTCGCCTTACTGTTACCAGCAGTGCAGGCTGCTCGGGAAGCAGCGAGGCGCGTCGAATGTACTAACAACTTAGCTCAGATTATTTTCGCTATTCACAACTATGAGATGGCTCATACGGTGTATCCACCGGGCACAATTGAGCCCCAGGGACCGATCATCAGCAAACCGACTGGCTACCACCATAGTTGGATAGTGCAAATCCTGCCTTACATGGAACAGAACGTGGCCTTTGATAGAACCGACTTTAGTGTGGGCGTCTACCATGCCAATAATGTTAAGGTGCGATCGTTGACATTGTCCAGTTTTCAGTGCCCATCTCAGCCGCGCGTAAACGCCACAACTTCGTACGCCGCCAACCATCACGATGTTGAAGCGCCGATTGACGAAAATAACAATGGCGTGTTTTTTCTAAATAGTCGCGTTAAATATGATGACATAACGGATGGCTCGTCGTTAACATTGTTTATTGCCGAAAAACAGACTAAGAGCGGTGTCGACCTGGGCTGGATGTCGGGAACGAACGCGACATTGCGCAATACGGGCTCGCCCTTCAATCGAGCTCCGGTGGCTCCCACGCCGTGGGGAGTTGTTGGGTATCCCGCAAAGGAGTTACCGGGAGTGATCGAAGCCCTGGCGGCCGGTAAAGAAGGCGACGATACTACTGCTGCGAAAGATCAACCAAATGGAGTCGATCCTGGGCCAACTGTTTTGGGGCCAGTAGTCGTGGGGCCAGTAGTCGTGGGGCCAGTAGTCGTGGGGCCAGGGCCTGGAATGCCTGTTGGCGGCTACAGTGCACGTCATCCAGGTGTCGTCATGGTAGCATTTGGAGATGGGCACGTTAGAGGAATGTCGGTATCCACGGCGATGGAAGTAATGCGGCGGATCGGACATCGCGCCGATGGTCATTTGTTAGACGCGGATTTTTAATTGGTAGACGAATGTTGAATCGAAACTGGCTCTTGACGATGTTGCTCCCGCTGCTGTTTCTTCAGGGGTGTGGTAGTCCGCCTGTCGAAGAGATCACGGCCAATCCAAATGCGACATCGGCAGCTCCGCCGTTAGCCTCCGTTGCTCAGGAAGATTGGCCGTGGTGGCGAGGTCCCACCTTGGACGGACATGCCGCAGGTCCCGTTTCTCCCTTGGAGTGGAGCAGCACCAAGAATGTGATTTGGAGCAGTCCAATTCCGGGCCGCGGTCATGCGACACCGACGATTTGGCAAAACCAGATTTTCGTCGCCACTGCCGACAAAGCCGCAGAGACGATGTCGTTGATCTGTTATTCTCGAGAGGACGGACGCGAGCTTTGGAATCGAGAGATTCACAAAGGTGGATTCATGCATATCCACGACAAGAATTCTCATGCCTCGTCGACTCCAGCTTGTGACGGCAAATTCGTTTACTGCACTTTCATGGTCCAGGGTGGCATTTGGGTAACGGCAGTCGATCTCGAGGGAATAATCGCATGGCAATCGAAAGTTAGTGGCTTCGGTTCGAAGCATGGTTACGGTTCTTCTCCGCTACTTCACGATACGCGTGTGATCGTGCCAGGTGACAATCACAGCGGCGGTTTCTTAGCGGCCGTCGATCGCGCTTCTGGCGACGTCGTTTGGCGTGTCGCCCGCAAAAACACATCGAGTTTCGCTTCTCCCGTGATTGCCAAGATTGGAGGAAAGGAACAAATTCTGCTCAGCGGCCAAGACGAAATCGTGAGTTACGAGCCCAAATCTGGCGAGGTTTTATGGAAGACGAAAGGACCGGCCAGCACCACCGCCAATACGATGGTCTGGAACCAGGATCTGGTCTTCGCCAGCGGCGGTTATCCACAGCGCAGTATCATGGCGGTGAAAGCCGACGGCAGTGGCACGGTCGTTTGGGAACAACGCAACAAAGTCTACGTGCCATCGATGTTACTCATCAAGAACCACCTGTTAGCGATCCAAGACGACGGCATCGCGCGATGCTTTAAAGCGGACTCGGGCGATGAGATTTGGAGTAAACGACTGGGCGGAAACTTCAGCGCTTCTCCAACCGTTGTCGGCGATTACGTCATGGTGCCCAGCGAAAGCGGAACGATGTATGTCTTTAAACCACTTCCCAAATTTGAACTCGTCTCGGAAAATTCTCTCGACAGCGCCGGATTCGCCAGCCCCGTGATTTGTAACGGACGGCTGTATCTTCGGACAGATCGAAAACTCTACTGCATCGGCAACACAGAAGCGAGCTAGTGAACGAACCACGCGAAATTCCTGGTCCGATCGAAAAACCTGTTCGGTCGACTCCCTTGTCAGCTTTGTTCCTGCTGGTCGCGGTTTGTGCTGTCTTAGTAGGAATGGTCGTGCCGGGTATCGCGGCCATCCAAGAATCAACGGTGGGAGCGGGTGAATCGATAGCACGGCTCTTGCTGGGATTTTTGGGCGGGTCAGTGGTCGGCCTCTTAATCGGCCTCTGTTTTGAGGACCGAGTGGCCGCGTCGTTAATCGGAAGCCTCACGGGCGCAGGGGCTGGTTTTCTAGCGACGCTAATGACGCTGACCGAAACCAAGATGACATCGCAAGTCCTGCTTACATCGCTAATAGGCACGGTCGTCGTTCTCGCTTGTGCACTTGCCTTGCGACAGAGAAGTAGGCACGAATCGCGAGATTGAAGAATCACGTTGGATTGCGTCTCGTTACTCGGGTGAATAAGCTTCGATCGCATTGTACACAGGACCGATCAATTGGTTCATGGCAATGGCGTCTTCGAATCCTATTCCGTAGATTTGAAGCGAGAAGACACGATCGCCTTGAATGTAAGTAAAGTAGTTCCCCACGATTGCCCCTTCGGCGTTGTGCACAGTGGCGAAGTACGATTCGTCGCCAACGGTAAACCAATCTTGTTTCTCAAGTGTTCCTTCGCCGAGTGTCCAATTGGTGAGTCGACTTTGCAATGCGAATGCCTCTTCCGCTTCGAAAACACTTTTGTAAATCGTCACCTGGCAGTTGATCATTAACTGGGCATCGTCTTGTGGGTGCGAATACGAATAGTCGATAGAGATGCTCCCGTCGGGATACCGTGTTTTCGTAATGGTTTCGGCATCGTGTCGAACGACGAGATTGGCTAAGAATTGTTGAGCGTCGCTGGCGGTCACTACGATCCGTTTTTCCGCCGAGGAGGTTGGAAGCGACTCGCCGCTGTACGCATAATACGCAACGACACCGACGATGAATCCGACAGAAATGAAGGACAGCACACCGACAATGGCGATGATGTGCCAGATAGATGTTTGCTTAATCGGCGGAAGGCTTGGGTGATGAGGTGTTAGATTGTCGGTCATCGCGAATAATTCGTAATTCTTAAGTACTGTCATAGATAGGGTTTGCATGACATGTTTAGCAATTGGCCCGTACGAATTCGTTAGATTATGGCTATTATAGAGGGGATCGGCGAGCAAATGGCTTCCTAGCCCAACATGCAACGCAGTTTAGCATTTCGATTTGGTTCGACTGCCCTGTACCACTAATTCCTCTGGGGTGTTTAGCACCAGTCTAATCCATGCTTTCTGGCATCAGCATTTCCTGTTTTGCGTGTAGTTATTCGATCACTCTTTTGATGGAGTTGAGTCGACTATTCTTTCGCGCGCCGATCCGGTTTCCGTTAATGCTTGTATTTACCGTGCTGGGCCTATTCACTCAGCTGGTGTACCTCGTCTTGGTGACGCAGACGGAGTTGCAGCAGGGAAGAACAACGCCGTTAGCCAGTTGGCACGATTGGTGTTTGATGGCTTCCTGGGTGATCGCGGCAGCCTATCTTGGCCTGATCATTCGCCGTCCGGAAAAGTCACTTGGAATATTCTTACTGCCGTTGGTACTGGGATTAATCGTTGTGGCTCACTTCTACCAGGACGCTGGTTCATTCGCTCGCCACGAGGCTCTCAGCATCTGGCGAGTCATTCACGGAAGTGCGCTGCTTGTTGGTACGGCTGCTGTCATCTTGGGGTTCGCCTCAGGGATAATGTATTTGTTGCAATCGAACCGATTGAAAAAGAAGGTACCGCCGCGACAGGGTTTGCAGCTGCCGAGCTTGGAATGGTTGCAGCGATTCAATCGCGAGTCACTACTGATTTCGACTGCGCTACTGGCCGCTGGATTGGTGTCGGGAATTGCACTCAATCTGATTCAGACTCGGACGATATCTTGGACGGACCCGGTGGTTCTGAGCTCGGGAGTTTTGTTCGTCTGGTTAATCAGCGCGACGATTTTCGAGTGGGTTTACAAGCCAGCTCATCAGGGTCGCAAAGTCGCGTATCTTACGATGGCAAGCTTTGTTTTTCTGGGCTTGGCCCTCTGGTTTGTCTTACAGGGCGGCCATGCTGGTCAAGTGGGCGCGCCGAAACCGGGAACAACGTCGAATGTCCCTGTGAAAGTCCCTGTGAAAGTCTCTCCGAACGTCTCTGAAAATTCGGAGACGTTGTTATGAAAGTGCAGATTGTTGGGTGTAGTCACCACAGCACATCCGTGAAATTGCGCGAACAACTGGCGTTTAGCCCGGTACAAACAAAAGAGGCTTTAGCGGCGCTGCGTAGTAAGTTCCCCGAAAGCGAATCTGTTCTCTTGTCTACCTGTAATCGCGTTGAGTTGTACACGGCCGCTCAAGAGCCTAGCGCTTGTCCAACGCGGCACGACTTGGTGCACTTCATTGCGGACTTTCACGGTCTGGATCCGATACAACTGTTCGACGAGTTGTTTGATCGCTCTGGTGAAGACGCGATTCGGCACTTGTTTACAGTTGCTGCCAGTCTGGACAGCATGGTCGTTGGCGAGGCGCAGATACTGTCGCAAGTAAAGAAAGCCTACGAGGTCGCAACCGCTGCCGATAATACTGGTCCACTAACTCACGCGGCATTTCAACGGGCGATTCGAGTGGCCAAGCGGGTATCGAATGAGACAGCGATTCAGCAGAAACGAGTTAGCATTCCCAGTGTCGCGGTGGCCGATTTTGCCAAGGGGATTTTCGAGCGGTTCGACGACAAAAAAGTTCTCGTGATTGGCGCCGGTGAGATGGGCGAGGAAACGCTTCGCTATTTGATCGGCGAAGGCGCTCGCAACATCGTGATCGTCAATCGCAATCGTGAACGAGCGGAACAGTTGGCTGAGTTAATTTCATCTAGCACCATTGGCGATCCACAAGTCGACGACTGGTCGAACATGATGACGCAACTGGAACATGCGGACATGGTTGTCAGCACGACGGGAGCAACCGAGCCCATTGTGACAGTGGAAAGTTTCGCTCCGATCGTACAGCGACGCCACCAAAAACCGCTCTTTGTTCTCGATTTGGCAGTCCCGCGCGACTTCGCTCCAGAAATTGCGGAGCAGGTTGGAGTATATCTCTACTGTATCGACGATCTCCAAGTCGCTTGCGACGCGAATCGCCGGGCCCGCGAACGCGAATGGCCTCTAGCGGAGCGAATTATTGAAGAAGAGACGAGCGGATTCATGAAGGAGCTGAACCATCGCAGTACAGGTCCGACAATCCGCCGGTTGAAACAACGAGCCGACGAAATCAAGTCCGACGAACTCGGCCGATTGTGGAATAAACTTGCCAACCTCGATCCCAAAACCCGTAAAGAGGTAGAGCGATCTTTCGATCGGCTCGTTAACAAGCTGCTCCACCCGCCGCTAGAATCACTTCGTGATGAAGCGGAGCAGGGCACGCCACAGGGCTTGATCGATGCCCTCGTTCGTCTGTTTAAGTTGAAGGACTGAGTGACCTCGTGACCTCGTGACTTCGTGACTTCATGGCCTGATCGCCCCGATCGTAGGTTGTCGGATTCGCGTTGGAGCTTACTTCGCTTGAACCGGCTGCCCAGACATGAACGCGCGTTCCGCTATATGCGCCTGCTCGAGAGCAACCCTCTTACTTTTCGATTTTCAAAACCGAGTCGAGAAAATCCAACGACTTTGAAATAGCATCTTTATCGAATACCGCGGCGATATGACCTTTGCCATCCAGTTCAAACATTTCTGCTCGAACGCCAGTCTTCTCAAGATTCTCTTTCATCTCCTGAGCGCCCACGATTGGCACGAGTTTGTCTTTGGTGCCATGAAAGAAGAAGAATGGTGGATCGTCCTTGGTCACGAAGGCATTGGGCGAAGCTAGTTCGTATTGCTGAGGTTTTTGTTTTCGCGTACCGGCGAAGAAGTAGGACAACTTGTTGTTGTTTTCCGGGAAGACGCGAAAGTCAGTTGGCGTGCCACCGGCAACCACTGCCTGCAAACGAGTGCTGGCCTCACTGCCTTCGGACTCACCTTCGAGTCCATCCTTCTTGTCAGTCGTGCCCATCAAGCTGACCAAGTGGGCGCCGGCCGAATATCCGTAACCAGCTACTCGATTTGGATCCATTTTGAATTTCTCACTGTTCTCCCGCAGCCATCGCAAGGCTTCTTTGCAGTCGTGAATCTGGGCGGGGAATTTGTCTTTAGGCGCGAAGCGGTACGTTATGGACAATACCACATAACCACGCAGGCAAGCGGGTTTTGAAATATGGTCCATGTGTCGTTGATGACCCATCATCCAGGCGCCGCCGTGCACCATCAAGATCGCTGGAAACGGCCCCGTCCCGGTCGGTGTAAAGAGATCGGCCTTTAGTTTTACATCGCCTCGAGTAGCGTAAACCAAATCGCGATGGATGGTCGGATTCTGAGCAGCAACTGCGGTTGTGGAAAGGAGCACGAGCAGAGCCGCGCTAACAAGCTTGCACATTTTTCTTCCTGCCAAAATAGTCGGTTCAGTTCAACCGCCCGGTGTTCTACGGGTTTTCCGAAAGGTTTACGACCTCTGCATGCGAAAGAGGTCGACGATATAGACGAATTTCGCTCAATCCTCCGTCAAAGAACTCTTCAACTCCTGTGGCTCCACCGATCCATAAGTCACCGGTACCACTGCCATCGTACGATCGCTGAGACGCTGTTAGATAGCCGTCGACATAGAGGAACCGTTTGGCCATTTTGCCCTCTTGAACGACACATATGTGGTGCCAGCCCTTCTCGCCGTGTGGGCCCGAAAAGTTGCCGTTGGTGGCGCCGAACGTCCAGTGATGTGAGGGATCCAACCAGACGCCATACCAGGGTTCCTTGTCGCGCGATTTCGTAACGATACCAATCCACCGGTGGTCGTGACTACCAATGTGGACCCAAGTCGCGATCGAAAAATTCTTTGTGCTATCGAAGGATAGATCTGATTCGTGCGGTACGACAAAGTGGTCGTTCTTACCGTCGAATTTTAATGCTGCTCGTCCGTCCAATGACTTGACCAACTTGGGTCGCGCGTCCACATCCGCCTGCTTGGCGTGACGACCTTCGCGCGTCCCGTCGGTCCACTGCGAAACGACTCCGTTGTCGTCCGTTACGACGCCGTCTGCTTTGTACCATAGGAACAGATCGTCCTTAGAAACCGATTTGGCCGCCGCCACCTTGATAGGTTTGGGCACGACTCTTTTTGGTGGTGGTGGTGACGTTGTCCGACCGACGATTCGTCGAGCAATAAATTCGGCTAAACGCGGCGTTTTTGAATTCTTCGCAAGCTGCAACGCCCGAGCCGTATTATTCGGAACACAGGGTTCCAATGCGTACCAGACCATGAGCGGCAGATTGTGATCGTCCTTGTCTTCCTCGTGACTGACCAGACCCGCGAGCACGTTCCAGCGACTCTCGACTGGCACACGTTGCAGTGCTGAAGCGAGGTGAATCCGGACAACTGCCGATTCGTCATCCTTAGCCATCTCGGCGAACTTCGCTAATTGTTCATCGCTTACTTTGTTATCCTCGGACAGGAATCGAATCGCCCATGCGCGGAGATGTTCGTCCTGGTCGTTTAGCAATTCGGCCAGCATCGAATCATCCGTCTTGTTGATCACGTGAAGTACCCATAAGGCCCTCAGTTTGCGGGGAGTGCTGGGATGCTCTTTCAGCATTTTCGACAACGAAGCTTCCGTGTCGTCATCCAGCTTGCCAGCGACGGCTCGCTCTTGCAAAATTCGACGCGATTGTCTGACGTACCAGTCGTTAACATGCAATTGCATTTTAACTAGCTCTGCGTTTGACAGCTTCGCCAAGTCCATCGGCTTAAAGGCCTTAGTTCCCTTCCATGCGATACGCCAGACGCGACCAGTTTCACCGTGAACAACTTTGCGACCACAAATGTCCTCGTCGTGCCAATCGATAATATAGATCGCGCCTTCTGGCCCGATTTCCATGTTAAAGCCCAGCCATTGCGGGTCGTTGGCCATCAGGAATTCATCGCCGTGGTGGCCGACATACCCAGAACCCTTGTGCTCCAGAATGTCTGTCAAAACGCCATGGTCGTGAATGTTGCACATAAACAAACGGTTGCGATATTTTTCGGGAAAGGCGTCTGCAAGATAGAAACGGGCGCCACCATGCGCTGATTTATGCCGGTGATCGGCGATCGTCTTGATGTCGTCGTAAGCATAGGGATTAAAATGCGCGCCAGCTTGGCGATGGAATCGACCGCCTTGCACCATGTGCCAGAGATGCGGAATGACGCAGGCCGTTACAAAGCACTGTCCGTGGTTGTCGAAGTCCAGTCCCCAGGGGTTACTGGTACCCCAGGCAAAGACTTCAAATTTCTTGGTGACAGGATGGAAGCGCCAAACGCCCGCGTTGATGGGGACGCGCTCTTCGTCCGGAGTTCCAGGCTTACCGACTTTGGAGTGAGTAAAGACGCCGTGGCATCCGTAGAGCCAGCCATCCGGACCCCAAGTGAAACTGTTAAGTGTTTCATGTCGATCGTGCCTGCCCCAACCGTCGAGAAGTATTTGAGGTTCCGAGTCCGGCTTGTCATCTCCGTCGGCATCGGGAATGAATAACAAGTTGGGAGGCGAGCCTACCCAGACGCCACCGTGACCAACTGCCAGTCCCGTTGGAAAAAAGATCTCGTCGATGAACACCTTTCGCTTGTCAGCGCGTCCGTCGCCATCAGTATCTTCAAGGATCGTGATGCGACCCTTGGGGCCCTCCGCGTGAGTGTCGGATCCTCGTGATTCGTAATTCAGGTTTTCCAGGACCCACACGCGCCCGCGGTCGTCAAAAGTAAAGGCGAACGGCTGGACGACAGCTGGTTCCGAGGCATAATCGCGAACGTCAAACCCTTCCGGGTAAGTCATCTTCTCCGCCGCTTCCTGGGGGGTGAGAAATTTCACTTGCCCATAGGCTGGCGGGGCGAAAATGAAAGTCATCACCATGGAAATCGAAACGGCAAACGATAACAACGCATAACTGAAAAAGCGGCGCATTTAGATTCTCACTGATTAATGTGGCGCAGAATTTGATCGATACGAGGCGTTAGTGGGAATAGGGATTATAGCAATGCCGCGACCGAAAATCATGGTTCTTCTTCCGGGGGAACGACGATGAACGATTCCTCGACTTCCGCCGCGATTTGTCGCGGAACACGCGCTTCTAGTGCCAGAAACACCCAACTAGTCTCGGCTTTGGCCAGCGGAGCGTCATCCCGCGCTCGCACGATCTTGTATTTTCTCAGGGAGCGGATCTTCTGAAAATTGGAAACCCACGTCCGGACAATGATCTCGTCACCTTCCATCGCCGATTCGAGATATTGAATCGCGTGCGAACGTACGACCCAAGTTGCTCCAATCTCGAGGTAACGCTCGGCGTTCCAACCTTGTGCAGCCGAATGAGCCACCGCGGCGTCAATCATCCAACGCAAGTATTCCAAATTGTTCACGTGGCCAAGACGGTCAATGTGATCGGGCGTGACTGTCAGCTTGTGCTCGTAAATCGCAGGCATAAAAAAATGGAAATCGCTAATGATTGCAGCTGTTCGCCGAGGTCAAAACGAGTCAAACCAAAACGAAGTCAAACCAAACCGAGAGGAACAGTTGCAAGTAGGAAGTGGGTACGTGTTGACCAAGATTGTAATTCACGCAGGCTGCGCGTAAATGGCACTGAAACGCAAAACAACTTGGCACTGAAGTCCGTTCTACTGCATGATGTTCAGCATTGCGTTGCTGCGGATGGCGCGAGCGTCTTGGAGGAATGCTCGTTGCGTCATCCGGCAGAGATCGAGGAGTTCGGCGGTAATTGCGATGAGAGCTTCGAGATCTGGATCGTTGGAAGTTTGGTATTCGATCAAACAGGCCAGTTCCGCAATCTTGGGCACATTCGCTTTTTCGGCAATGCCTTTCAAGCGGCCGGCAAGGGCGGTCAGGCCGTCGATGTCGTGGTTGTCCAGCGCCTCGGCCAGATTTTCGATTTCGAGTCCGATGCGGAGTGCAGCTCGTTTGGACAGATCGTTTGCGTCGATATGCCGACCTGGGTCGCGCTCTGTCAACGATTCGATAAACGGCTCGACCAAGTTTGGATCAAACTGAGAGCCGGCACAACGACGCAGCTCGGCAAACGCTTCTTCTTGCGAAAGGCCTTCTTTGTAAACCTTGTCGGTCGTCATCGCGTCGTAGGCGTCCGCCATGGAAAGAATTCTGGAAGCCAGTGGAATATCGTCACCGGTAGGCATGTTTGGGGTATTGCGATTGCCGCTGTACCAAGCGTTATGCGTACCAATGATTTCGGCCAAGCGATCGCAGCCAAAGGTCGACTTGACGATTTCGACACCGATGCGTTCGTTTGCACGCATCAACTTCCATTCTTCCTTCGTCAGTTGCCCGGGTTTGAGCAAGATCGCGTCGGGCACGCCGATTTTACCGATGTCGTGGAGTAGAGCGGCGATTTCCATTTGGTAAACGTCGCGACTATTCATGACTTTGTTCGCAACTGCCACGCAAAGGTCGGCCACTCGACGGCTGTGTTCCGCCGTGGCAATGTCTCGATACGCCAACGCAGAGATCAACGCCGTTACCGCATGAAACGGTATCGGCATGTCCTCTTCTTCTTTGATGCGCGAGATCTTCGTTTCGTCGACTTCGAGATCTTCGGGAACGGTATCGTAACTAATCACGCAGTTACGACCATTTCGTTTGGCGACGTAGAGGCATTTGTCCGCTTGGTTGATTAGGTCCTGTGGGTCCGTCGGCGCCATCGTGAAATCGGATACGCCCAGGCTCGCGGTGATCGATAGTTCGGGAAATTCGGCGGCTGCCAATTGCAGGCGGTAGTACTCAGCCGCTTCAACTGCCTTCTCCATACTGAGCCCTGGCATGAGAATGCAGAATTCTTCACCGCCATAGCGGCAGACGAAGAAACTCTTCTGGGCATTCTCGCGGAGCACTTCACCGACCTTCTTGAGCACCAAGTCGCCCGTATGGTGACCGAAGTTATCGTTGATCAATTTAAAGTGATCGATATCGACCATCATGCACGCGATCGGCGTCTTTTGCTTCTTGGCAATGAACCAATTCTCATCGAACTGTTGGAAGAACGCACGGCGGTTATAACAACCCGTTAATGGATCCTGAGTGGCCAAGATTTGCAGTTCTTCGTTTTGCCGTCGAATCTCTTCACGAGAACTCTTCAACATGTTCAGCATCTTGGTCAGTTCATTCTTCTTCTGCTCCAACGCAGTTACATCGTCGAAGCTGACCAAGGCACCGCGCAACTGCCCTTGGTCGCTGTGGACCGGAGAAGCGTTTACAAGGAAGGACCGCGGATGGTCGTCACCCACGTCGAGTGACATCATTACGCCGATTCGTTGGTTGCCGTTTTGCAGAGCGTTTGTCCAAGGATACTCGGTTAAGGGCTTGCCTTCGGAATCAATCCAGTTAAGGCTGATTGCTGAACGTCCCTGCAGGTCCGACGGATCTGCTCCGACAACGTCGGCAAACGCTTGGTTGGCCAGCATGATTCGGGCGCGAGTATCCAGCAACATCAGACCACCAGTCAAAGTGTCTAATGCCGAGCGCACTCGCTTGGGAACGACTTTGCCGGGATCTAATTGACTTAGTACTCGACCCAAGTAGAAGTAAAACGCCAAAGCACTGGTAGCAACGGAAAAGAACACGAATTGAACGTAGTCGCTGGTCAGTACCATCATCCACGTCGAGTTATCGCTGATTGGTGTGAAACACAATTCGATCCCACCCCAGGACTCGCCGCCTGCTCGAATCGGCACGTGTACCTGCGATGAAGGTCTCTTTTCGGAATTGATACTCCAGATTTCCGCGTGGTTTCCAATTAGCACTGGAGTTGAGCCGTCGGATCTGCGGACCGCTGCGGTCAATAAGTCAGGATTTCGATCGACGATGGCTTCAAGGCTGGCAGAAACTTGGTCTAAGTTCCCCACACCCGCCCAGGTTGAGCAGTGAATTGCGATTGTTTCACTTGTGTAGGCACGGTTCCGAAGTGCTTGCTCTTTCGTGTCCGGCACGAACTTCAACATTTGCGCCAAAAACAGCACGCTCGCCATTAAGGAGACCAACCCCAATGCAATCCGCAATCTCGTGGATATCTTTTTCACAGCTCATCCCTCGTGTTTCTTGGTGACGCAAGCGCGCATACTTTTGCGCACTCGAGCACAATGAAACCTAGGTTGTGGTTACGGTTCATGATGCGATTTCGGCACATTAGCGATGCGCAGTTACAGCATCGGCGGTCCCACAGACCGGAGAACCGGGAGAAGCGTTAGAAGTGGACTCCGAAGACCGAAGTTGAGACTCAACGTGCTCCCAGAATTTGATTGCGTCCCGGGAATTAGTATTCGGTGCCAAACGCAGAGGTCGCAGAGGGCCGCAGAGAGAAAAGGAAAGAGTATTTGGGGACTCGATTCATGCCATGTTTTTCGGCGGGATCGAGTCCTTTCTTACGTCGGAGATTCTTACGAAGCGCATTGACGGCCGCATTGTCAGAAGGACGAAGTTTACAAGGCGTCCAACGAGAATCGCCGCGATAATATTATGGCGAGTCTCTTCAGCGCGCGGGCATAACGAATACTCGCCGCCTTCTCTTGAATGCTCAGTTCTTCAGCCGTTTCTCCGTTGGTCATTTCCATGTAGTATCGCAAGCGGATAATCTGTTGGTCGCGGCAGGACAGTGATTCGATAGCATGGCCAATTTGGAACGCAGCTTCGCGTCGCGTGGCCTGTTGATAGGGTGACGGCTGAGAGCTGATTTGTTGCGCGAGTTGAACGCAGACGGGTCCGGTTGTGCCGGTTGCCAGTTCTCTCGATACGCTACGTCCTCGCGTTTTGTAGTGTCGACGATGCACGTCGATCAATGTCTGTTCGACAATTAACTGCAGCCAAATCAGGATCGAAGTCCGATTGTTACCATTGAAATGCTTCAGCCGCTGAACTGCGGCTAAGTAAGCCTCTTGGAGAATATCTTCCGCGTCGACGCGCCCTTGAAGGCGGCGATCGAGCTTTCTTTGTATCCAATTCTGAAGTGGTAAATAGTTCTCTGATAGCACTGTCGCCAATGCGCGTTGATCTCCTCGCTGCATCTGATCGAGCAGCATTGTTGCATCTTCTGGTTCCAACATTCTGATGTCCCAATTTTGTTACAGTCCGGGTTGAATTGCCTCAATACCCAGGTTTTTGTGTCTCTTTAACAAAATCTCGCTGACTTGTAGAACGCGTAACGGGTTGGCCGTTTGTTTTATTGCACGGTCAGCGCATCTTTTCTGGCTTTTCTGAAATCATTTGCGCAAGCGGGCCTCGCAGCCGCGATTGGCACTCCCGATTGGCACAGCCGCAGCGCGAAAATTTCACCCATTCTATGTCCGAGCAGCATTCCTTGGTGCGAACCAGTCCTCGTTGCTCGTCTGAAAATGCATTTTTACTCGGCCCACCTCGCGATGGCCCACCTCGCGATGGACCAGCAGTGACATCGACGGTTAAGAGGACGGCGGCATTGTGCTGGACGCAGTCGATGAAGCCTTTTCCCAAATGGGCTTCGATCGATTGGGCGGTCCACTGAGATAAACTCCACAGTCTCGCAGCTACCGTTCCGCAGCTACCGTTCCGCAGCTACCGTTCCGAAGCCACGATTTGTGCTCGCCGCAGTGAAGTTCTTTCACGCCTGGCACTCAAATTTCCCCGACTTGTCGCTAAGTCAAAATCGAGCGAGCCTAATTGGCTTGAGCACATACAAAGAGAAAGCCCGGCTGTATTTACAGCCGGGCTTTCTCTGTTGTTTTGGGAGTCCAGGGCTACCTGATTGCGATCTTCCCGCAATTCGGTACTTGGATTGCGATGTTACTCGACAACATTTCCGGGATACTCAGCTTTGATCAGTGCTTGCAGTGCGCCGTCAAGGTCGAATTCATCTTTCTTGACAGTGATGTAGGCCATACGTGTGGGGAGATCAATTTTTACGTCCGCTACACCCGGTAGCGGTTGGAGCGTATCGTGAACGGTACGCACGCAGTTAGTTGGTCACATCATGTCCGGAACATTGAGGCTAACCAAAGTTCCACCAGGAATGGAGGGCTGTGGCTTGACGAGAGCAGCTTCGCTTCCCGAATTGTTGGGGGCTGGATCTTCGCCAGGCGGTGGTGTGCAACCACAAACCATCACGACAAGGCCAACGATGGCCAAACGTAGGTAAGTCATACTTTATCTCTCCTTGGTAGTTGAGGTTTCAAGAATCGGCGCGTCGAGTACATGGTCGAGTACATGGTCGAGCAATAAACAATTTAGCAGTATAACTGTAATTGTGCTTGTAGGCCCAGAGCGCTTCAGTGGGATGGGATACAAGATACAAAAGAAGCTGGTGTGGTTTGGTTTTACCTTCGCGAAACTCACATTTAGTCCGACTCCGGTTTACTGGCCACCATCAAACCCATCGTGTATGGCGCCACGGGAAGATGGGAGTAGACGGGTTTTTTGTAGCCGACCGCACCGAGTTGCGATTGCAGAACGGTAGGTTGGCAGACTCGGCCTCGTTGAGTGCGCAGCGCTATATTCAATGCGGAAATTGCATACGTCAGCTTGCCGGCATCTTGGCCAGAGAAGACATCGATGATCGCCACTTCGCCAGCGGGCCGCAAAGCCGCGAAGCAGCGGGAGAGTAACTGCTTCGTTTGTTGCTCATCTAACAACTGCAATACATTGGAGAGCACAACTAAGTCGTAACTCTCGGGCTCCAAATCAACTAATTGATAGTCTCCCGCGATCGGAATCACTCTGGCGTCTACTCCAATGGATTGAGCCGTTTCCAAGGTTTTTTCAACTGCGGTTCGCCAATCGACGACTGTTGCGTGGCTTGTTGGGTCGACGTGAAGAATAGTCAATGTCGTTAATGCCGATCCACCCCCGAGATCGAGGATGCTCAACTTCTTGCGATCGGTGCCGATGTTCAATATCTGAATTGCCGACAAAGCGGCTGGTGTCGTCGTCCACTGAGCGGCCATCGTCGATGCGCGAAACTCTGTGTCCCGTTCGTCCTTGGTAGTCGTGGCCAAACCATCGCCAGTCCGCGCGAAGTCGACGAGTTGACTCCAGTATTGATTACCAAGATCGAAGTTGTGTTCGCCAAACATTTTTATAACGGGAGCCAAAGCATAGTCGTCGCCGTATTTTTCCAAAATGCCCGCCGTACAGAGGGCGTCCGCCAACAACTCAATTGGTTCCGTCTTCGCCTGACAAGCGTCCGCCAATTGCTCCGCTTCCTTTTGGCCCGTCGCCAAAGCCTCGAACAAGCCTAGTTCGTGGGCGGCGTGAAATAGTTGCGCGGTTGCGTTGGTGTTCATTAACTGGACGTACTTTTCGAGCGTGCGATGTTGAGCTGTAGACATGCTTCTATTCTTGCGTTGGATTGATTGGTTTGTGACCACCGGGGTCAGATTTTCTGACCACACGGGTTAGCGGACAACGTAGGCAAAAAGAGAATGGCCGGAATTCCAGATCCGATTCTCTATCGGCTTTTCTTTGAGGTCTCGGGCGTAGCGAATATGCGGGACCAAACTCATCGCAAAATATTTTAGACCATCGGTAAAACGGTCGACAGTATCAATGTTACCACGAGACCTGTGACTCCCATGAGGATCGACATCGGCGTTACAAAACGCAGGCCTTCTTGTTCGGTCATGCCACTCATTTTGCAAATAACCCAGAAACCGCTGTCGTTCATCCAGGCTACGGGTTTGGATCCACAGCCGATGGCCAACGCCAAGTAGATTGGGTGACATCCTAATTGTTGCGGATCTGAGAACGCTGCCAAGACGCCTACGGCCGTAATCATCGCGACTGTAGCCGAACCCTGAGCGGTTCGAATCGCGGTCGTGATAAAGAAAGCCAGGACAATCAGTAGTTGCGGCGATCCTGAGGGAAGTTGTTTGATGAGCCCCGCGACGCCAGTTTGCTGCAACATCGCGCCAAAAGCTCCGCCCGCCGCCGTAATAAGAATGATCACCCCACCGCTCGACAGTGCCGACTGAGCAGCCGCGGATAGCTCCTTGAGGTCAGTTCTCTTCTGTCGATAAAGCAACCATAAGGATACGATCGCGGCGATCATCAATGCGATGTTCTTGTTGCCGAAGGTCGCACCCATTTCTTTAACCGTTCCCGCGTACGTGATCAGGTCGATTTCGTGCAGTTGCACGCAGATCGTGTGACCAGCGATAAACAGGACGGGTAACAAGATAGGAACTAACGACAGAAACAGGGGTGGTAGTTCCGAAATGTCGCGTTTGGAAAGTGCTTCCAAATCTTCGAGCGATAGATCCGCGGATTCGCGTAGCGGCAGTTCATTATGTCGATTGCGATAGACGGCGTAAAAGTATCCAGCCGCACTGGAAAACAGTCCAACGAAACTTCCGAAGAGAATCATCATGCCGATATCGACACCGAGTGCATCGGCGACCAGCAATGGTCCGGGTGTTGGCGGAACTAGCGAGTGCGCCATCGACGCCCCACAGACGATGGTCAGAATGTATAGCAAGTAATTGCGCCCCGTCCGCATTCGCAGCGATTTACCCAATGGAACCATAAGATAAAAGACGGTATCGAAGAACACTGGCACACCCAGCAGGAAGCCGCTTCCCATAAAAGCGAATGGCGCTCCGCTTTCGCCCGTTACACTTAGTGCGGCGCGAACGATCCGATCCGCCGCTCCACTGTCCAGTAGGCACTTTCCAATGATCGCTGCCAGCGCGATCAAAATCCCGATCTTGCCGCATGTCGTGCCGAAGGCCAATGCTACGCGTTCGCCAATCGTTTTCTTCGACTCTTTGCTGGCAAAGCCAATCGACTTCGTATCGGAAACCAGATCCGTTGCTCGTTCAGCGATCGACGGGTCGACTAGCTTCGCAATCGCATAGCTGGTTTCGGTCGCTTCATCCTTCTTGATCGACGAAACAACAATTTCCGTCCACTCGCCGACATTCGACGTCGAATTCTCTCTGACGTTATCGAGTTCGACGTAGTAGACCGCGCCGGGCCGAATGCCGACAGTATTCGCGGCGAGGTGGAAGGTGTCCTGAGCCGGACGCGCGACGACTTCGATACTGTTCTTTTCTAACCAGTAGCGTTCAATATTCTGTTGGGGGGTTAGCGCAGCAACTGCCAGAGCGCCCAGCGCTAACGCCAAAAAGGCGTGCATGCGGAAAACCAAAATGCCGCCGATGACAATGACGACGCCAATCAACAAGATAAAGGCTGGATGCATTTGGAGATCTTACCGGTTTAAGTGTTTGGGCGAGGTTGGCGAACTACTCGGTTTGGAGCGACTCAAGATATCACAAATCCCACGACCATAAGCCAATGTGCCTCAATATATTTGATTTGTTATTGATGAGACAGCAGCTAATTTCGTTGATTGTATTAATCATTTTTTATACGATAATCGACATTCGCCGATAGGAATCTAAGAGCTGGGAAAACTCCTCGCAAATACTCTGCAGGTGTAGTTCCGACCGAACTTTTTCTGCGGTTGACCGTTTTAGTTGCATGCGTCCATCCGGTTCACGTTCTTTCCACTTCAATGCCTGCTGAAGGAATCTCATCATGCTGTCGATTATCGGACCGGGATCCAACCGCACTTGTGAAGGACGAACGCGTCGTGAGTTTCTGCAAATCGGGACGTTAGGGATTGGCGGGCTAACACTGCCGGCATTCTTAGCGGCTCAGGCGCACGCGGGAACCAATGGCGGTTTCGTTCGAGACAAGGCTGTGGTGATTTTGAATCTGCAAGGTGGTCCGACTCACATCGAGACGTTTGATCCGAAGATGTCTGCACCGGCGGAAAACCGAGCGATGTTTGGCGAAGTCAAGACGAACATACCGGGCGTGACATTTGGAAGTCACTTCCCACAGTTAGCCAGCATGGCGGATCGGCTGGCTATCGTGCGGTCGTTTAGTCACGGAAATAGTAGCCATGGAGACGCGGCGGCATTGGTTGCGGCTGGCGGTAATTCGACGAAAGCGGCGATGGGTTCGTTGTACGCGCGATTGGCCGGTTCCACCAACGCAACTTCAGGGATCCCAAATAACGTCGTCTTACCGCCAAAAGCAGTTGGCGAAAAGTACAAGGCGCTCGGCGCTCAAACTGAACGGGTGATTGGAGTCGGTACATTGTCGAAAGCTTATAAAGCGTTTGACCCGAGTGCTGGTAGCCAGGTTCTGGACAACATGGAATTGCGAATATCGCAAAGTCGGTTGGACGACCGTCGCGCATTGCTGACGCAACTCGATAGGATCAAACGGCGAGCTGACGCGACAGGTACTTTGGCCGGCGCGGATCGATTTCAACAACAAGCGTTCGATGTCATCGCGGGTGGAGTTGGATCGGCCTTTGACTTGTCGCAAGAAGATCCCAAGCTCGTCGAGCGATACGACACCGGCGGCTACGGGATTCCGAAACAGCTACTCAAGAAGAAGAGTAACGTACCTGCTCAATCGCCGATTGCGCTTGGCAAGCAGATGCTAATGGCGCGTCGATTGGTGGAAGCGGGTTGCGGATTTATCACCGTTACCAGCGCGGGTTGGGACATGCACGGCAACGCTTTCGGAATCGACGACGGGATGCCGCTATTGGGTCCAGCAGTCGACAAAGCGGCCAGCGCGTTTTTAGACGACTTGGCGGACCGCGGTATGAGCGACAAAGTGTTGTTGATTATTACGGGCGAATTCGGTCGCACTCCACGAATCAATAGCAAGGGCGGACGCGACCACTGGGGTAATTTGTGCACTTTGTTGATGGCCGGCGGTGGTCTTCGAGTTGGTCAAGTGATTGGCAACTCGGATCGCACGGCGTCCAAGCCGGCGGCGGATCCCGTTTCCGTCGATCAATTGCTCGGCACAGTGATGCACACGCTCTTCGACGTCGGGACGTTGCGAATCACGCCAGGTGTGCCCGGCGATCTCAATCGCGCTGTCACTTCCGTACAGCCCATTCCGCAGCTGGTGTAATCGGAAGTGACACTTAGTTTGTCGCGATTGTGATTCGCTTCGCTGAGTCGTACCACAGTGGCATAGTGGCATAGTGGCAAAAGAACTTCGATTCCTCTCACGAGTTGGCGATGAATATGCGATGGATTACGTTTCTTAGTGTTGCTGTGCTTCCACTTCTTCCCTGTTACGGCGGCGATGACGAGTCGCCATTTCCGCCGAAGCAGGCGGCCGCATCGATGATTGTGCCGAAGGGTTTCGAGGTGACGCTGTTTGCTGGCGAGCCTGACGTTAAGCAGCCGATTGGTTTTTGTATCGATGATCGTGGACGATTGTGGGTCGCCGAAGCATATAGCTATCCCAACCATACGGAGAAGCCAGCGAACGATCGCATTTTGATTCTGGAAGATACCGATGGAGACGGTCAGTTTGATGTTCGCAAGGTTTTCTACGATAAGTTGAATTACGTGACTGGCGTGGAAGTTGGTTTCGGTGGCGTCTGGGTAATGTCGCCTCCTCATTTGCTCTTCATCCCCGACCGCGACGCGGACGACACTCCCGACGGGAAGCCCCAAGTGGTGTTGGACGGCTTTGGCAATCATGCCAATTCCCATAATCTCGCTAACGGATTTGCCTGGGGGCCCGACGGCTGGCTCTACGGCACGCATGGTCGGACCAATTGGTCGAAGATTGGTAAGCCGGGGACGTCCGACGAGAAACGAGTCCGCTTTGATGGCGGGGTTTACCGCTTCCATCCGGTGACAAAACGCTGGGAACCGTTCGCCGATGGGACGACCAACCCATGGGGAATCGATTGGGATGATTACGGTCAAGGGTTCGTCTGTAATTGTGTGAACCCACATCTGTTCCATGTCATTCAAGGCGCGCACTACGAGCCATGGCGAGGGCGGAAGTCGAGTCAGTTTGCTTACGAAAGAATCAAGACCATTGCCGACCATCTCCATTTCGTTGGCACCAAGAACGTCCGCGAGGGGCTTGGGTCGCAGGAAGAGCATCTTGCTGGAGGCGGACACGCCCATTGCGGGACCATGATCTATCTTGGCGACAATTGGCCTGCGGAGTATCGCAACACGGTGTTCATGAACAACATCCATGGTCATCGGATCAATAACGATATTCTCAAGCGATTCGGGTCTGGTTACGTTGCTCATCACGGTCGCGACCTCATGATCTCTCGCGACCCGTGGTATATGGGTGTGACCATGATGTACGGCCCCGACGGTAGAGTCTATGCCAGCGATTGGTCAGATACCGGCGAGTGCCACAGCGTTCGTAACACGCAACGACATACTGGCCGAATCTACACGATTACTTACGGCAAGCCGAAGCACACACCGGTTGACTTAGGGAAACTCGAGAATGGGGAATTGGTCAAACTGCAAGAACACCGCAACGACTGGTTCGTTCGACATGCACGAAGATTGTTGCAGGAGCGTCAGGCGGCTGGGCAAGATATGACTGATGTCCATCAAGGGCTACATCAGTTGTTCCAAACGGCTAATACCGTGCCGCTGCAACTACGAGCGCTTTGGGCACTCCATGTTACTGCTGGTCTCGACGACGCTTTTCTTGCCAAGCAACTCGACAACAAGAGTGAGTATATCCGAGCCTGGGCAGTGCAGTTGTTGTGTGAAGACGGAAAGGTTACCGCAGACGTTTTGCGACGATTTGAGCAACTCGCCGAGCATGGCGACTCGCAATTGGTGCGTCTGTATCTCGCCAGTGCACTACAGCGAATGGCACTCGACCAGCGTTGGGGTTTGGCAGAGAAATTAGTCAGTCGCAGTGAGGACGTGAATGACATCAACTTGCCGCTAATGACTTGGTATGGAATCGAGCCACTTGTTCAAGCCGACTTAAGAAAATTTGCGTCGCTTGCCTCGCACGCCAAATCGTCGCTAATTCGGCAACACATCGCTCGCAGGATAGCGGAAGGCGTGTCGGAATAGAGACGGGGACAGTCATGGGACAGTCATGGGACAGTCATCTTTCATTCCAAACCGCGGGATATCTGGTCGTAACCGCTTGAACTGGCGATTGAATGACTGTTGATCGCGGTCGATTTCAGAATTGCGGCGGGGAAGATCGCACCCAACCGCTTTTGAACTGCGGTATCACTCGATTTCTATGTCCGAGACGCGCGAAGGGCGCAGGGTGAAGATACTCGGCGATGGATCGGCGAGTAATTGACACTGGATGATGTCTGGGGACATTAGAGACGGGGACAGTCATGGGAATAGAGACGGGGACAGTCATGGGACAGTCATGGGACAGTCATCTTTCATTCCAAACCGCGGGATATCTGGTCGTAGTCGTTT